>JBDHQB010000002.1:0-189818 GCA_039806825.1 Parachlamydiaceae bacterium
ATGAAGGATGAAGTCTATTGAAATCAAATTTTACCAATTTTAATTAGTCAAGCATTATTTCATCTTTCGTCCATTTTTTCTAATTCCATCCTTCATCCTTTTCTTCCTCCTTCTTAATATTCCCTTAATAGAAATATGATGTAATCGTCTTAATTTTATTAAATGGACTTATCATGCTTAGAATTCTGACACTTATGTTTCTTATTGTTCTTCCTCTTTTTGGGAAGGAATGGACAGAGATTGAAACAACAGACATCTACCTAAAAAATGGCATGCGGGTCATTTTGCGTCCAGTCCCCAATTCTTACGAAGAAGATGATATTCACATTGCTTTGAGCGCATTAGGGGGTTATACCGTTCTTCCTTACGATGAGCGAGCCATTGGCCAGATCGCTCCAATTGTGGCATGGGAATCTGGCGTGGGACCCATGAGTAGTGATCAACTTTCTGTTATGCTTTACGAAAACTGCGTGGAGTTTAATCTACAAATCGATCCTTTTTGGCGCGGGGTTGAAGGCAGAGCTTCAGCAGAAACTCTTCCAACCTTTTTTAAAACGGTCAATCTATTTTTCACACGCCCGCAATTTAATGAGACCCTATTTAAAAGGGCCGTGGAAAAAGCTAAAATGGATGCTAGCCAGCCTGTTGATTATGAAAGAGCCTTTGAAGAAACGTTTATCGTTCTAAATACTCAAAATTATGCAGGCTTTAGGAATCTTCAAGTCTCTGAACTTGAACACATCACTTTAGACCAGGTGAAAAAGTTCTTTATTCAAGCTTTTTCCAATCCAGCTGAATTTACATTGGTGATCTCAGGAAATTTCAAAATTGACGAAGTTTTGCCTGAAATTGAAAAATATCTTGGTGTTCTAGAGTCAAAAAGCCCTAACAAGCCATGGAAAATGCCAGCTTTAGGGGACTTTCCTTATGGAACAACAACAAAAGTTCTCCCGACAAAACGAAGCATTGGGACTACAAGAATCGCATTTCCAGTTAAAAGCAAGATCACTGCAGAACAAATTCTCTGCATCGATGATTGGTGCCACATCATTGAAGCAAGGCTTAGAAGTGCTATGCTAAAAAAGAGCCTTTCTTCAAGAGGAATTGATGTATCCTACGAATTCCCTTATTACCCATACATGACCCATGCTTGGCTCACAATCCAATATCAGAGCGATTTTAAACAGATTTCCGATATCAACGAACTCATTTTTAATGAACTTAAAAAGATTAAGTTTGAAGGCGTCACTAAATGGGAAGTTGAAAAAGCTAAAATCCATCGACAAAACCAAATTGAAACTTGGTACGATGAACCTGAGTATTGGTCACCAGTGCTCAGCAACCACGCTTTATGGGGATGGGATTTGGATAGTCGCAGCAAAAAATCGACCGGACTAGAAACGCATTCTCTTCCTTTGATAAAAGAATTTAGCGAACTTATTCCTTTGGATCAGTATACTCAGATATCGACTCAAACTGGCAAGTAAATATGACTGAAGGCTCTACAGGAATAATCTTTAAGAATGGACAGCGTGAAGTCCTGCTCGTCCAAAGGCTGGACAACGGCGTTTGGGTGTTACCTGGAGGTGGGATAGATGCTGGTGAAACAGCAGAGCAGGCTGTCACTCGTGAAGTTTTTGAAGAATCAGGTCTCATTGTAAATATAAAAAGAAAAGTGGGAGAGTATACTCCGATCAATAGGCTGTGCAGTTTTGCACATGTATTTGAGTGCGAGGTCGTCGATGGAGAGTTGCAAAAGACGAACGAAACTCGCGCTGCAGGTTTTTTCCCCATTGATCAGTTGCCAGCTCCTTGTTTTCCATTGCATCACGATTGGATTGTCGATGCCTTGATGAATTCAAATGAGGTTTTGCAAAAACCTATTGCAAGGCTTACTTATCTTGAAGTCTTAAAGTATATTTGTATGCATCCCGGCAAAGTGCTGTTGTTCTTTTGGACCCGTCTCAAAATGCGATTTAAGCAAACATAAACGTCTTTAATAATAACTTTAGTCTTTTCGTATTAAAACCAATCAAGCGGTGGCTATTCCGCTTTATTGGCTTTAATGCGGAAGGTTACCGCTTTTTTTTTTGCTTTTTCGTTTTTTGCTTAATGCGCATGCGAATGGCCGTGATCATGATCATGATCGTGGTCATGGTCATGATCGTGGTCGTGGTCGTGATCGTTAAAAGCAACGTCTTTCTTCTTTCCGCTAGCTACTGAAGCACCAGTACCACCTGTAGCGTCATTGCCTCCTGTAGCTCCTGCAGGTCCTGTAGCGTCTTTGTTGCCAGACTTGAATAGATCCCGCTGCTGTTTGTCACGCTTAATACATTTTTGCAGCTCGACTTGGCACTCATAACCTTCAGGATGGAACAGATCTTTGAAATGCTCCCACTCTTCACCAAACTGAAGGATTATTTTTTGATCACAGTTCTGCTTAATCTGAACCATGAGGAATAACATTTTTTGAGCTGAGATAACTTTTTCTGTCGTATCAGATTCGCCAGGCTTGATCTTCTGTTGCAAAAAGTAAGTTAAAATTAAGTTAGCCGCCTCATCAGAAAGCTTTTCTTTATTGTAAACCCATCGAGAAAACTCCATTCTTTCCCTTGGAGTTTCAAACTTATTGTCCATCAGCACAGCGCAAGCTTTGTACATCGTCTCAACATACTGATCGATCTGATCGTACACCATATCATCATGGTAAATCCCACAAGGCATTTGACAATGAGCACTTAGATAGCTACTCCCAGCGATACAAAATGTGACTGCTGCTAACATCAATTTTTTCATAGGTTCTCCTCGACATTCAGAATAGGACATTTATAGCTAGTAAGCGAATTTTTGACAATTCTCGGTTATTCCTATAAGCTAAATAAAAAAGGCGATGGGATTATCAATGGTTGCAGTTCGAAGTTTAATCCATTCATGGTGGTTGCTTCTTTTCCTTCTATGTTGCGGAATTACATTAGAAAGTGCATTGGGCAGATTAGAATCTGATAAAATGAAATTACAAGAGCAGTGGAGCGCTCTTCAGTTGGAGAAAGAAAAATTGTTGCTTGAACAGGCTGATCTAAAATTGCAAGTCAACAGTCAAAGTGATCCTGCATGGGTAGAACTGACTTTAATGAGAAAATTGGGACTCGTTCCTGAGGGACAAACAAAGGTTTATTTCAATTGACAATCTCTATCATCCTCCTCATTTTTTTAACCTTGTTTGCGGCCTACTGCTCAGCCTCTGAGTCAGCTTTGTTTTCTTTGCCTTCCACAAAAATTAGCACGATGGAGTCCTCCGACGACCCAACAAAAAGGCTTGTTGCAAAATTACTCGCGCATCCTAGAGACCTTCTAGTCACGGTTTTCTTTTTGAACACTCTTGCGATCATTTTGTTGCAAAACGTTGCTTCATCCATGTTCGGAGAAGATGCTGGGTGGGACCTTAAAGTGGGAGTTCCACTTTTCCTAACCCTGGTTTTAGGAGAAATTGTTCCAAAATATATTGGGCTACAGAACAATGTCTCACTATCTTATGTTTTTGCACCTTCCATCAATTTCTTCCAGAACCTTATTGCACCTCTTCGAAAATGGGTTGTGTATGTAACTACTCCAATATCTAGAATACTTTTTTTCTTTCTTCGGTCTGAAAAAGAGATGACTCGCGAAGAGATGGATCACCTCATCGATCAATCGGAAAAACAGGGATTGCTTGACCAAGAAGAAAAGGGGCTTATTGAAGGGTATTTAAATTTTCAAGAAGCCCAAGTTAAAGAGATTATGTGGCCACGTGAAGATATCCTTTATTATGACCTCTCGGAGCCACTCTCAAAGCTTGTTTATCTGTTTGTAGATCAAGAAACGACACGTCTTCCCATTTGCGAGGGATCTCTCGACCAAGTGATCGGGTTAATGTCAGTAAATAAGTTCTTCCTACATCAATCTAAAATCAATTCGCCGCTAGACCTATTAAAGCATCTTACAAAGCCTTTTTATATACCTGAAACCACTCCTGCAAGGACCCTTCTGCGAAGGCTCGTCGAAACCCAGGAAGAGACTGCACTTGCAGTGGATGAATATGGCAGCATCACTGGACTGCTCACAAAAGAGGATTTAATCGAAGTCGTTATAGGCGAGGTAAAAGATCTCAGGGATCAACCTAACCTTTACACCATCGCAGGCCCTAATGAAGTGATTGCTAGTGGAAAGTGGGAATTGAACGAATTTAATGAACATTTTGATGTGGAGCTCGAAAGCCCCAACAATATGTTGACGATAGGAGGATGGCTGACCGAACAGATTGGAGATATCCCTAAAAGCGGAACCAAATTTCAAAGCCATGGGTTTCTATTTCAAATCCTAAATGCCGATCCTAATAGGATACGTAGAGTCTACATTCGGAAACTTGGAACCAAAAAGAGCAAGCAGTAATTATGTCAGGACACTCAGCACTAGTCTGGCTTCTTCTCAATCTAGCTTCGATCGTTGCTCTCTCATTCTATTCTATGGTCGAAATGGCTTGCGTTTCCTTCAATAAAGTCAGGCTTAAATTCTATGTCAGCCAAGGAAATCGCAGAGCAGAATGGTTGGACTATCTCCTCCAAAATCCTTCTAGGCTATTTGGAACCACATTAATTGGAGTAAACGTCGCAACTGTCATCAGCTCTGAGTGCGCTCGCGAATTCCATCAAGCGATTGGACTCGACCCTGACTTAGCACCTCTAACTCAGGTCTTCTTAGTGTTAATCTTCGGAGAACTTGCACCAATGTTTGCTGCGCGTATACATGCGGAACATATGGCCATGCTAGGAGCTCCCATTGTCTACTTTTCATCAAAGATTCTCTCACCTGTAATTTGGATTTTGGGAGGAATCTCACGCTTTATGAATAAAATTTTGGGCGGGAAAGAAACGCAACCTCACGTACTTTTAGGACAAGATGAGCTTCTTAAAGTCTTGGAGGAATTTGATGATGAAACTCCAGATAAAAGTGAAAGCCTCGAATTCAACGCCATCGCGTCCAACATTTTTAGAGTTCGCGATAAGCAAGCTTGGCAAGTGATGTTACCCTTAGAATCAAAACGTTTAATTCCAGCAAACACAACTGTAGGGGACATGCGCCATCTCATTAAAGATAATATCAGCGAGGTTGCCATCTATTTTAAGGACAAATCCAACGTTGTGGGTATTGTCTCGATACGGGATTTGATTCGGGCACCTGATAACAAGAAAATCCGTGAATTTAGCTACTCTCCATGGTTTGTAACAGAAAAAACTGGGATCATGAAGATTTTATCTCAATTTAGACAGAATAATGAGAGCATTGCCATCGTTTTAGACGCTAGGGGTCATGCTAAAGGGGTTTTAAGGGTAGATGATATCCTTCAAGAAATCTTTGGAAAGCAGCCCAACGGAAACAAAAAGAATAGAGAACGTCCAGAAGACAAAAAAATCGTGGTCATTGATAGAACTGTGGATGGAGACATCACCTTAGATGAGTTTAATCGGGAATTTGGAACTAAATTTGAAGATGAATCGGTAAAAACACTCTCTGCCTTCCTTATTGCCGAATTGGGGCATCATCCTGAAGCCGGAGAGATGATTTATCTCCCCCCATTCGAGTTTACAGTCCTAGAATCAACTCTCCTAGAGATAGCCAAAATTAAAGTCCGTACCCGTCTCAGATAGTTTTTTATAATTTATAATTGACAATTAATTAACAACTAGAATATAACTGTTGTTTAACAATTAATTTTAGGAGTTATATGTCATTTTTTAGTGGAATTTTTGGAATTAGTAAAGCTAAGCCAGCAGCTCCTGCAGTAGCTCAGCCAAAAGCCCCATCTCAAGGCGTTATACAAGGCAGAACTGTATCCACTGAAGCTTCAAAGCCTGCAGCGGCCAAGGCAGCAGCTTTAAATATCCACCCCATCCCTATGTCTACACCCTTAGTAGCAACTAGACCTCTTTCAGTTAATTTATCTCCTAAACAAAGATTCGAACTACACTTCAAAGAGTTTCTTAATACTCGATTTATTGACCCAATGAGATTTGCAGGCTTTGCAGAAGCTTTAGAAAATTCTCGCGAAAGCAGCAAAATGGAGAGTATGGACGATTTTAATCGTCAAATTATTAACATTACACATAGAAACGCGCCCATTACTTATATTGATCCAGTCGGAGTTACTGGAAATAAAGATGTCATTCAATGTAAAGAGCAGTGCAAAAAGTATTGGAACTTTGTTGAACAAATCGAGAAAAATCCTGAATTGTTTGACGCGCGTGAATATGACACATGGACTTTAAAATTGTTACTTAATCTTAATGGATTGAATGATCAAAAGTCCATGATCGCAAAAGAATTAATCAGTAGACACCAGAATCCTTCACCCAATCGTGAGCAATTATACATTTCCGAAGGCCTTCTAGCAAAAATGATGGAGCATGGCAAACCCACAAAGGAAGAAGCTCGGAAATTAATTCACTATCTGTCCCCATTAAGCGCAATTAGAATGAGCGAAGCAAGTATTAAGCTACAAGCTGCATTTTTGGGACCTAAGGGTCTTTTCACACTCCAAGAATTTTCTCAAGAATTTTCAGCAGCTTTTAAAGCAAATGGTCCTTTTTTGTTTCATCTTGATAGTGGAAATGGATTAGACCTTTATGATGATCACAGCTATGGTGGAAATGGTGATTATCACGCTCTTAAATTAGCATTGTTTATTTACAGAGATGCTGAACTTGTTAAAGCATTTTCTGAGAAGAAGGAAGAATGGTTTAAGGGTCACAATTTATTTGCTAAGGAAGTTGAGCAATATATCAAGAATTATCAGGCTGCAGATCAATTCATGGATGTAGTCTCAAATTCTGTTTCAGATAAAGCTGCTGCGGATAAAGTTGTCCATGTTAATGCACGCAAGAATGTTCCTGCACTTTCAGGATTTGATACCCTCATTAATTTGAGCAATCTTGATCGTAATGAATTAGCGGTCATTAAAGATGCATTCAAAGACAAGAAAGACCTTTTACTTCGCTCAATCGATCTTAAAAGTTTAGTAAAACTTCATGATCTCTTTGATAAAGAAGCGATGAAAGAACGTATGAAATATTTATTTGGGCATACTTTAGAAAGTGAAATAGTGGGCGTATTAACATCCACTGATGGATGGACATTACACTCACTTGCAAAAGAAGCTGGTTTTCAAGATAAATTACAGAAAATCTGTAAAAGGTTTAAAGAAACTCAAAAGTTCCTTCCATCTTGGGAACGAATTGAGACCTAATAACTATAAAAAATTAGCTTTATAAGGCATTTAAAGGGGCGGTAGCGGATGCTACCGCCCCTTTTTTATTGCTCGAGCGAAGAGCCCTGGAGTTCTGTGCCATAGGGCACAGAACTCCAGGGCGCTGCGCGCAAGCAACAGCAGTTTTAGTGTTAACGTTTGCGGAGTTTGGGGATGATTCGACAGAGGACATCAACCGTACGGTCGATTTCCTCGATGGTGTTGTAGCGACTGAAGGAGAACCGGAGTGATGCTCGAGCTAAAGCTAAAGGCAATCCCATGTTTAGCAATATTCTTGAAGGCTCCAATGCACCTGAAGAACAGGCGGAGCCGTGGCTGACAGCTATCCCTTCTTGATCTAGATTCATTAACAAGGACTCACCATCTACTCCTTCAAAAGCGATGTTGCTCGTATTGCATATTCTTTCACCCGTCCCATTAACTATCACACCTTGCAGTTTTTTCTGCAACTCACTCTCAAATCTATCGCGTAAGCCTTTCATTTTCTCAATAACTTCCGGCAATATCTCTTGCAACATCTCTATAGCTTTTGCCATTCCCACAATCCCAATCATGTTTTCTGTGCCGGCCCTTCTCCCCAACTCTTGGGGGCCTCCCACTAACATGGGAGGGACTTTAAACGGAGGCCTCAATACAACAAACCCTACGCCAGCAGGGGCATGCAGCTTATGTCCACTAAAGCACATAGCAGATACCCCTGAGGGAATTTTGACTTCCCCTTTTCCTAATAAAGCCACACCGTCAACAATTAATGGAATGTGATGCTTTTTTGCTATAAAGGCAATCTCATCAATAGGATTGATCACCCCTGTCTCATTATTGACAGCCATGACAACAATGAGTTTTGTATCTTCACGAATTGCCTTTTCAATCTCTTTTGGATCTACACTACCCTCTTTACCTACTGGCACAAGTGTAAGGCTTTTTCCTATCTTTTCATATTGAGCCAATAAATTGAAAACAGCTGCGTGCTCAATTCCTGAAGTTACCACATGTCCTCCAGGCATAAGATCGAGCTTGCCCCTAATTACCATGTGAAGCCCTTCCGTTGCACCTGAAGTAAAGCAAATTTCGTCAGACTTTACATGTAATATTTTTGCAATCTGCGCCCTTGCATGATTCAAACGACCTCTTGCCATTTGACCAAAGTGGTGCACGCTGGATGGATTCGCCTGACCTTCCTTCAAATAAGCTTCAATGGCTTCTTTAACTTCTGGGGCAATTGGCGTAGTGGAATTATTATCTAGATAGATCCTTGGATGGGACATGATGTTTATCTATTTTTACGAGTACCACGGTGACGTTATCATGTCCACCGCGTGTTTTGGCAACAGTTATTAACTCTTTTGCAGCTTTTGATATCGGCTGCTTTTTATTAAGTATAGCTTCAATATCCTCTTTTTGCAGAAGATCTGTAAGACCATCAGTGCAGAGCAAGAAAATGTCCCCTACTGCAGCGTCAGCTTGCGCGACATAAGGTTCGACTGTTGGCTCGGTCCCTATGGCTTTTGTGAGAATATTCTTATATAGAAAGTCAGTTGAACTTTGTTCACTAATTTGTCCCATATCGACGAGTTCGCGCAGTAAAGAATGATCTTGGGTCAGTTGATCTAATTGATGATCTCTAAGTCGATAAATCCTGCTATCACCCACATTGGCATAAACAACCCCTTCATCTGTGACCTGAAGTGTGCAAAGAGTTGTCCCCATTCCTTTGAGATCGGAGGAAGTGCGGCTCATTCTGTAGATCGTTTCATTGACCGCCTGAATTGCGGTCTCCATAGCATGGCGCAAAGAAGACAAACTCTTTGGATGTTTCTGCTTTTCCATAGTCTTCTTAATGTACTTGCAGAGCAAGTTTACCGCTTCCCGAGATGCGATTTCACCCGCTTGGTGCCCCCCCATCCCATCGGCCAATACATAGAAATTGTGTTCAGGAACTTCACCCCAGACGTCTTCGTTATTATTCCGCACCAGACCAATATCAGTGAGACCGCAAACCAGAATCTTAAAGGCCATGAGCTCTGTTACCATAATTTTATTTCCGAAGAACAGGCAAAATATCCTAAGGGGTTAGCTAAGAATCAATTATTAGGTAAGCATAACAAATTATAGATTTATATACAAAGAGGTACTCCAGCGTTAAGCATTTTTAATGATAAGACATTAAGGCATAGTATGTTTAAGAATACAGAAGTCAGAATTCAGAAGACTGAAGTCAGAAGAATTCTAAATATTAAGTTACTTTTGAAATATCTAACTTCTGAATTCTATCTTCTATCTTCTGATTTCCGACTTCTGTCTTCTGAATTCCGAGCTCTATGAAATTTTTAAAAATATTCCCATGACACCTATAAAATTGAATAGGGAATGAAGCGCAATAGGTGCCCATAACGAACCTTGCCTCACATAAATATATCCTAGGAATAGTGAAAGAATGAAAAGGGCTCCCACAATTTGAATGTTATACCAACTTTGCTGAGATGCAAAATGAAACCCTGCGAAGATCAATGAGGTTATGACGATAGAGGTATTAATGCTTAGGTATTTCATTAACCAAGTCTGAAGAAATCCTCGAAATAGAAGCTCCTCCATCATTGGGACGATTGTTGTTACCATTGACAAAGTAACAAAGAATAGGAAGGGAGCCACTTCAAGAGTTCTCAAGTTAGAAACCGCGGTTTGTTCAATCTGTGGGATATTAAAAACAGATTCGAGGACAAGATCTGATATTTGGCTCAGTGCAAAAACCAAAGGAATCGCAATCAAGCATGCAACCAATCCCATTCCAAATTGTCTGATCATCCAATTCACCCCTTTTTTGTAGGGATCAAAAAATTGGTTGACCACATTCGAGTTAAATAAGGCATAAATACTTAGGCATAATGCTGTGGACAACATTATAGTGAGATTGACCCATCCTTTTTGTTCTAAAGTTAGGTTTACGGTGGTTATGTTAAACGGCTCACTGCCTCCTGACCAATGGTAGGAGGCAATTAAAATGGGTGCTAGAAAGACTGGAGCGAACAAAAAGGCGAGGAAACTTCCAAGGACTTGAAAAATAGACACTTTAGATTTTATTTTTTCAGAGACCTTAAAGAAATTAGATTGATAAGCAACTAAAAGTATTGATGAGCTAAGGAAGACTAATGTTAAAACTAGATTAATCCTTAGCTCATCTTCTTCCACTAACGATAACTCCAAATAACATTTTCAAGTCTGCAAACAACATCTTCTACAAAGCGTTTATGTGCAAAAACTGTCCCTTTTGGCTCTACAGGATTACAAGCCGCATTGTTAGTTATCGCATAATTGACATCAATAATTTCTTGAAGAATAACTCTAGGTCCATCGCAGCGGCGATCGATCACACGGATTCTTAGTCTCATAGCTAAGCACCAATCTCCAAGGGTACAGTGGGACATGTAGCAACTTTTGACCTCGGTCCGTGGGACAATGCGGTGTTCGATAAGTTCTGTAACCACTATAAACTCAGCACCACAAAAAGCATTTGAAAATGACAAATCTTTTCCAAAAAAGTCAACATCAGGGCCTGCCTTTTTAATCATTGCCTGAGTTTCTTCTTCGCTGAAGAAATAGAGATCTCCGCGGTACATGACCTGGTTACGGATAGAGTTATATAAATCTTTTTCAATCGTAGGATTAATGCAAGATTCTGAGCTGTTCTCCATTGGAAGAAGGGCAACATGAGGTTTTTGCTTCCCATCATCATGGTAGGGAAAGAAATCGGCGTAACGGGGGGCGCATCCGGAAAGGGTTAATAATAAACAAAAACAAAAAATTATTTGTCGAAACATAAATAGCTCCAAATGTGAAAGTGAATTTGCCTGAGATAGTAATTAAAATTCGAATAGTAGTAAAGTATCTTTATGGCCAATGGACGGCCCAATGGACAATGGTCGGGCCAATGGACAATGGGGCTGTCTATTTGTCGTTTGCTATTAAAGGGAATTTTAGGTATAGTGATTTAGTTATTTTTAGGAAAAATGATGACAAAGCAAAACCTTAAAATTACCTGTATAATACCCGCAAGGTTTGCAAGTGTCCGCTTCCCCGGAAAACCCCTCGCTTCCATCCTTGGAAAAAGCATGATCCAAAGAACCTGGGAAAATGCAAAAAGGTGTAAAAGTTTTGCTCAAATAGCCATAGCCACCGATGACGAACGGATTTTCGATCATGTCAATGCTTTCGGTGGATTGGCAATAATGACTCCAGAATCTTGCCCAACCGGTTCTGACCGTGCTGCGCACGTAGTAAAATTTCACCCCGATTTTTTTAATTCCGATATTGTTGTGAATATCCAAGGTGATGAACCTTTAGTTGAGCCAGAAACAATCCAAAAAATTATAAATATCCTTGCAGATGACCCACAAGCTGTCATGTCAACAGCGGCAGCGCCCATCTACAAAGAAGAAGAAGCTTTGAGCCCCTCCATTGTAAAAGCTGCGATTTCTCCCTATGGGGATGCCCTTTATTTCAGCCGAGCCTTGATTCCTTCAGGCAAAAAGCAGGGGTTTAGAGAAGGGATCGTTTACCACAGACATATCGGGATTTATGCCTTTAGAAAAGATTTTCTCCTTAGATATGGAGAACTTCCCCCCACACCATTGCAAGTGGCAGAAGATTTAGAACATTTAAAAGTTCTTGAACATGGTTATAGGATCAAAGTAGCTGTGGTTCCTGAAGCCCATGTAGGCGTTGATCATCCAGAAGACATTAAAAAAATCGAGTTTATGTTATGCAATCAAAGTTCATTTTCTTCACAGGCGGGGTCTGTTCCTCGTTAGGTAAAGGCTTGACAGCAGGTTCAATCGGTATGCTTCTTGAGCGTAAAGGGCTCAAAGTAGCGATGCTGAAGCTTGATCCTTACCTCAACGTCGATCCTGGAACAATGAGTCCTTACCAGCACGGTGAAGTGTATGTAACAGATGATGGTGCTGAAACCGATTTGGACCTAGGCCACTATTATAGATATACAAACTCCCCTCTTTCAAAAGCCTCTAATGCCACATCAGGGCAAATCTACAATACTGTTATTGGCCGTGAGAGGCGTGGGGACTATTTAGGGAAGACTGTGCAAGTTATTCCTCACATTACCGACGAGATCAAACAACGTATTTTGAACTGCGCCAAGCAAAAAGAGGGAATTGACATTGTATTGGTAGAAATTGGCGGGACCGTAGGGGATATTGAATCTTTGCCATTCATGGAAGCGATCCGTCAGTTCCGCTACGAGCATTTAGGGAACTGCTTAAACATTCACTTGACCTATGTCCCTTTTATTCGAGCTGCAGGAGAAGTAAAGACAAAGCCTACACAACACTCTGTGCAGATGTTGAGACAGATCGGTATTTTCCCTGATTTTATTATCTGCAGAAGTGAATTTTCGCTTCCAGAAGAGGTAAAAGACAAAATTAGTCTATTCTGCAATGTGGACAAGGAAGCTGTAATTGATGAACCTGATGTTAAGCACAGCATCTATGAAGTTCCGCTTCAGTTAAAAAATCAAAAAATTGACACCATGATCTGTCAAAGACTCGGATTGCCGACAAAAGAAAGTGATGTCAAAGATTGGGAAAAAATCGTTGCGAATATCCTGAACCCAAAAGGTTCTATTACGTTGGGTATTGTTGGAAAATACGTATTACATCAAGACGCTTATAAGTCGATTATGGAAGCACTCCAACATGCTGCTATCGCAGAAGGATACAAATTAAACATCAAGCTTTATGAAGCTGACAAAGTACTGAAAAATGGTAGTGTTGTTGAAACAATTCAAGGAAGCGATGGTTATTTAGTTCCTGGAGGATTTGGAGAAAGGGGCTGGACAGGCAAAATTATGACAGCAAAATATTGCCGTGAGAATCAAATTCCTTACTTTGGAATATGCTTAGGTATGCAGGTCCTCGTTGTTGAATATGCTAGGCACGTGCTTGGACTCGAAGATGCAAATTCGACAGAGATCGATCCCGATACCCAAAACCCTGTGATCTCGTTGTTAAGCGAACAACGTGATGTTAAAGAGATCGGTGGAAGTATGCGTTTAGGAAGTTACAATTGCAGATTAAAGGCTGGCACATTAGCACACAAAGCTTATGGAAAAGATGTCATTCAAGAAAGACACCGCCATCGTTATGAGTTCAATGGAAAGTATCAAGCTGCAATGGAAAACAAGGGCTTGGTCCTTTCGGGAATTTTAGATGGAGGAACCCTCTGCGAAATTGCAGAAGTGTCAGGTCATCCATGGATGTTAGGGGTTCAATATCATCCTGAGTTTAAATCCAAACCTACCGATCCACATCCATTATTCAGAGATTTCATCCGGGCAATGATAAAAAAGCAAGGGGCATAAAAGTTGACTCAACAGCGGACAAGGATTGTAGGAATCGATTATGGGATGGCACGGATCGGGATCGCCGTCTCAGATGAGCTTAAAATTATTGCGTCTCCCCTTCTCACATTTCAAGCTTCTAAAAAAGCTGAAGAGACCGTTGAAAGGCTTGTGAAGGAACTGGAAGAGCAGCAAGCCAAATTAAAGTTTTCCATCCAAGAGATTGTAGTCGGGATGCCGCTTATGATGAGTGGCAAGACCGGATTCCTTGCGGACGAGGTCAAACACTTCATTGCCTTGCTGAAGGAAAAGGTTGTGGTTCCTGTTACACCTTGGGACGAGCGTTTGACAACAGTCCAAGCAGAACGCTCGTTAATGGAATCAAGCCTTACCCGTAAAAGGCGATCTCAGGTTGTCGACAAAGTCGCAGCGGTTATTATGCTGCAAAGCTATCTTGACCATCTTTCGTTAAAGAACTTGTAATTCATGACCGTGCGCGTGCCCGCGAAGCGCCTGGAATGCGGTGGCGGAACGAAGTGGAGCTACCGCCTTTGCCCTGACCGCTACAATAGTGTTCCCTGAAGCACGATTAGAGCAATACTAAAATAGATGATAATTCCCGTCACATCCACAAGGGTCGCCACAAAGGGTGCAGAGCATGTCGCTGGATCTAACCCTACACGACGTAAGATCAAAGGAAGCATTGACCCTGTCAAAGTACCCCACAATACGATGCCTATGAGAGAGAAAAAAACTGTCAAAGCAATCAAAAACCAGTGTGGACCATACAAAGTTGAAAATTGAGCCCAAGTCACTACCCTTAAAAATCCAACTGCCCCTAAAACACTGCCTAAGAAAAGACCAGAAAGTATTTCTCGACGCATCACACGCCACCAATCCCTAAAACTTACCTCTCCAAGAGCTAATGCGCGAATAATTAGCGTTGATGCTTGCGAACCTGAGTTTCCTCCACTTGAGATAATCAAAGGAAGGAACATCGTCAATATGACTGCTCTAGAAATTTCATCCTGATAATACCCCATAGCAGTTGCAGTCAACATTTCTCCAATGAAAAGAATCACAAGCCAGCCGACTCTTTTTCTCATCAGTTCAAAGAAAGGGGTTTTCATATAGGGGAGATCTAAAGCTTCCACACCACCATACAACTGAATATCGCGGGTGTCTTCCTGCTTTGCTAAGTTTAAAATATCGTCAATTGTGACTATTCCAAGGAGAATCCCTTTTTTATCGACAACTGGTAAAGCAACTCTGTTATTTTTGCGAAAGATATTAATGGCATCTTCTTGAGTGTCGGTAACTTCTAGAGCTATAAACTTTCCATCGCTCAATTGCGAAACCAATGCTTCAGGCGAAGCAAATAGAAACTCTTTTATGCGCACATCATCAACGAGGTCTCCATTATCATCCACAATATAGATGACATCGATTGTTTCGCTATCATGCCCATTGACTCTGATGTAATTTAGAACTTGTTGAACGGTCCAATTTAATCTTACAGCGATGTAGTCAGGGGTCATGATCCTGCCAACACTATCTTCTGGATATCCTAAAAGCTTTAAGGTGGTCGCTCTTTCTGAGGAGGACAACAGTTTGATCAGTTCATTGACAACGGGACTTGAGAGCTCTTCCAAAAAGGCTGTTCTATCGTCAGGCGACAAGGCGTTCAGAATTTGCGCAGACCTTTCGGAAGGAAGTATATTTAGAAATTCCTTCTGAATATCAATAGGAAGAAACTCAAAAGTTCTAACTGACAAATCTGGAGTAAGAACACTAAAGATGAGTGCTCTTTCCTCAGATTCGTGCAGATTGCTCATGAGTTCAGCAATTTCTTGCGGTTGCCAAGTATTTAGGATCTCTGACAAGCGGAGGGTATTGTGTGTTCTTATATCCTCATGTAAATCTGGCAAATTTTCCAAATCAAACACAGATGTCCTATCTAGTTATGAGCAAAAGTTCCCACAAGTACTGCTTGTCCAATAACGTGACCTTTTATTGCCTTTGAAAGTTCATTTAAACGTATTCCTGGCGATAGAGAGAGTGTTGTGTTCAATGCATATAAAGTGAAAACATAGCGGTGGGTACCTGATGGAGGACAAGGACCGTCGTAGCCCACATGATTATGATTGTTTAGACCTTGCATAATCCCTTTAGAATTTTTTTCTTCTTTCGGAAAGCCTTGTGGAAGGCGCATATCTGTGGAAGGGATATTATACACTAACCAATGGACAAAATTCCCTCCAGGAGCATCAGGATCAATCACTGTCAGAACAAAACTTTGAGTACCGATGGGCGGATTGCTCCAAGAAATATCCGGAGAAAGATTTTGACCCCTTGGAGTACATGCGAATGAAGTTGGAATAGGACCATTATTTTGAAAGTTAGAACTTGTTAATGTAAATTTACTTTGATCTTCTACAGCTCCAATACTTCCTATCAATCCCAGGGTTAAGATTGCAAATAGCATTAAATTTTTCATATAAACCCCTTTAATTTTTGCTCATAATTTCAAGGGAATCAATATAGAAGAATAAAATCAAAGCAAATCTTGACTTTCTTATTTTTTGTTCGAAATTTGCTTAAACTACGAATGAGCTCGGGAAATGGTTTCACCTATAAGAATTTTTAGCTGCATAGCCCATAGTTTTTATTATATGTCCTCCTATTATTTACCTATTACCCTATCTATATGCTGATATTTAATAGAATACCGATATCTCTTTTAACTTAGTTAGAATGCTTTAGACAGATTTCTTGCTTTTAATTTTTTTATAATCAATATCAAAATGAAAGGGAGAATTATATGAATATAACAGTTGAAATCAGTCTCTATCCAATAGAAGGTGAATATTCAGAGCCCATTATGGATTTTATTGAACGGTTAAAAGGATATGACAATTTAGATGTTGTATCAAACGCTACAAGCACTCTAATGACTGGAGAACACTCAGCGATTTTCGATATTTTGAAGAAAGAAACTAAAAAAAGCTTTGAGAATGGAAAAAACATTTTTGTTTTAAAAGTTATCGGATTTGAAAGAGATATTCATAAAAGTTATTAGGATACAATGAGTAAACTAAAAAAATTTTGGAAGAATTACAATCTAAGCATCGTTTTAGGAATACTTTTTCTGCTAAGCTGGGGAGCCCAATTTTTTGTCGAATTAAAAGAAGTTGCTAAAGAAGCAGAAACTCATGGCACCCCTTTTCAGTGGAGCGATTTTTGGATTAAATTTTGGTCCTCAACGCTTCAAAACTGGCGATCTGAGTTTTTACAACTCCTGACCTTTGTTGTGCTAACAAGCTTTTTAATCCATAAAAATAGCCATGAGAGCAAAGATAGCGACGAACGTATAAAAGCTACACTAGAATGAACTTTTAAAAAGTTTAAAAGATAAAAAATGAGAATTTCTGTTTACCCCTTTCCCGCCATTTTTTGACCTGCTGAATAATTGAACGTTCTAGTATAGTGGGATTAATGCATTTTTCCAGGTGAGATTATGACACAGCTTCTTGAAAAGCCTGTACAAGCTTCAGCTCAAACAAATAAAATTCCAGAACCCTGTATCTTAGTGATTTTTGGAGCGACTGGTGATCTGACAAGCAGGAAACTTTTCCCCGCTTTATATAACCTTGCTTTAGAAAAACAAATACCAGACAACTTAGTGACTGTAGGTTTTGCAAGAAGGGATAAAAGTCACGAAGATTTTCGTGAGGAAATGAAAGATGGAATCCAAAAATATTCACGTAACCCCATCGATCAAAAAGTTTGGGATAATTACCAGCAAAAAGTCTTTTATCACAAATCAGAATTTGACAATGACGACGGTTATGAAAGACTTAAAAAGTTTTTAGAAGATCTAGATAAAAAATATGGGACAAAAGGAAATCGAGTTTATTACCTTTCTACTCCACCTAGCTATTTTCCTATGATCGTAGAAAAACTAAGTCAACATGGACTGATATATGACACTGAAGAAGTGAAAGATAAATGGTCACGAGTGATTATAGAAAAACCTTTCGGAAGAGATCTCAAGTCTGCAGAACAACTGCAAAAAGAACTTACCCACCACCTCTCCGAAGATCAAATCTACCGCATTGACCACTATCTTGGAAAAGAAACTGTACAGAATTTGCTGTTCTTCCGCTTTGGAAATCCCATTTTTGAAAATATCTGGAACAATCATCACATCGATTCTGTACAGATTACCGTTAGTGAAGAGCAAGGGATCGGAACTCGCGGAAAATTTTGGGAAGAAGCTGGGATGATGCGTGATATCGTTCAAAACCACATGATGCAGCTTCTATCATTGATTGCGATGGAACCTCCAACGAATTTAAAAGCATCTTCTATCCACGATGAAAAAGTTAAGGTGTTGGAATCTATTCGCCCTATGCCTTTAGATCAAATTGACGCATTCGCAGTACGCGGTCAGTATGGGAAAGGGGTCATTGATGGGATCGAAGTCAAAGCTTATAGGGAAGAGGATAATGTCAATCCAAAGTCGGAAGTTGAAACATACGTTGCAATGAAACTCTTCATCGACAATTGGCGGTGGGGTGGCATTCCTTTTTATTTAAGAGCAGGAAAAAGGCTTCCTAAAAGGCTCACAGAGATTGCAGTCTATTTTAAACAGGTTCCCGATGTCTTGCTTCAAGCGGATGGAAAGAAAATAGCGCCCAATATTTTAATTATTCGGATTCAGCCTGAAGAAGGGATCGCCTTGACCATTAATTGTAAGGTTCCTGGAATGGCCTCCCAAATCCAAACAGTCAAAATGGATTTCAACTACGCTTCCTATTTTGGATCTACTCCTCCAGAAGCCTATGAAAGGCTTATTGCCGACTGCATGTTTGGCGATAACACCCTTTTTGCAAGGATTGATGAAGTATTGGAATCTTGGAAATTACTTACACCTATTTTGGAGACTTGGAGCGAATCTTGCCCAACCCATTTCCCCAACTATCTTTCTGGGACTTGGGGACCTACAGAAGCGATGAAAATGCTTGAAAAAGATGGCCGCAAGTGGAGGCTTGTATGATCCTTGTGGATGAGCGACGCGATCTTATTGTACCTGGAGGTTATGAACAAACTCTGAAGTATAGCGTCGAGCATTTTATTAAAGCTTTGAACCAAGGAATAAATGAGAGAGGACAAGGTATAGTGGCCTTGTCCGGAGGAAGTACTCCAAAAGCAATCTATCAAATGGTGTCGTCCCCTACATATCGAGATCGAGTCGACTGGAAAAAAGTTTATCTTTTTTGGAGCGACGAAAGAAGTGTGCCTCCTACCAATAAGGACAGCAACTACAAAATGGCAATGGATGCTGGGTTAGGAAGTTTAGGTATACCAAGTGAGCAGATCTATAGAATGCATGCTGAAGATAACCTTGAAGAGAATGCCGAGAGATATGAAGGGGCTATCGAAAATGTATTGTCTGAAGGTTTATTTGATCTGATGATGCTTGGAATGGGAGAAGATGGACATACTGCATCCCTATTCCCTTTTACACACGGGTTACAGGTCGAGGATAAATTAGTCACACCAAATTTTGTCCCCCAGCAACATACCTGGAGAATGACATTGACTTATCCAGGAATTCATCGCAGCAGAAACATCTGCATCTATGTTTTAGGAAAAAGCAAAGCTGAGATGGTAAAAGAGGTTCTGACAGGACCTTTTGAGCCCATTAAGCTCCCAAGTCAAGCAGTAGGAACAGCGGAACACAAAGCTACGTGGATCCTGGATTCGGATTCATCTTCGATGCTCAATCTTTAAAAGTGCGGACCCAGCGGACGTATTTGTCCGCTTCGCTAAATTACAGCAATTAAAAACAAATAAATACATGCATTTAATTTAATTTAATTAAATTATATATAATGTTTAATTATTTTAAATAAAGGTATTATCATGACAACTCTTCCGGTTGATCATAAAAGATTTGAAGATCTAAAATCTTACGCAAAGAATATAAAAAGCCACAGTGTAAAAGAGTGGCAAGTCGCGCTTATTGCGCTTGGAATTGTAGTAGTGGGTGCAGGTGTAATCACTGGGGCTATTTATGGAGTCAAAGCATTGCCACTCAGAGGACAGAAAATTTGTATTATCACTTTTAGTTCCATTGGAGCAGTTATTGGAGTCCTTGCATTAGGCGGTTGTTGTAGCTGTAAAGGCGTAGGAGACAGTATCTCAAGAGAAGAGGAGCGAAAAAAACAAGAGATCAGCCTAGCTCTCTTAAATATGGAGGCTGATTTTAATAATTTGAAAAAGGCATTTTTGACCTATAAAGAAAATCTTTCACCTAGAGACTATCCTCTCTTCGTAAAAAAATTAATTTTAAAAGGGATAGAAGAAAACAGCCTAGACCTAAAGTTGACCCAAGAAATTTTTGAAAAATTAAATACTTATGATCACAAGAATATTTTAAGCTTTATTCGAGAAACAAAATTAGAAAATTATTTTGACAGTAAGCCGCAACCCGCTATTAAGAAAGGCAGTTTAAAAGATGCTATTTCACCCAAAATACGTAGATATCTACAAGTCTATAAGGCGAGTGGAGCTGAATTCGATACACTTCTAAATTCTTTAAAGAAAAATGAAGCTGATTTAGATAAAGTGGAGGCTGCATTAAAATCCAAATATAGTAAATTTAAACGTCGCAATCTTGTGAACGTTCTTGGATCTACATTTGTTGGAATTCTTGTTCCCGCTTTAGCTGCCACCTTCATTGCACTTATTGTTTTGGCAGTAAAACACAAAATATCAAAATTAGCTCCCTTTATCGGCAGTTCAATCATAATTCAAGTCATTCCGTTTAGTATTATTGCCGCAATAGGATTGAATCTAAGCAATCATAGAGCGTCAAAAATTCAAGCCAAGTTGGAGAACCTTTACACTTGTTCAGATAGCGGAAGACACGCAGCGATCTACAGAAGATTTGGGCGCATCATCGAAGATGTTTGCGAGAATAATAATCAACTAGCATCAAAATTCAGGCAAACGTCCGTAGCTCAGTAGTAATTATTATTTATACTGTTTCCGGGAGTAGCCTTTCCGCAGGCATATTCCAAGGTGGAAGTCTAGAACAAAATGGACACAGTGGACAAAATGGACATGGACAAAGTGGACACAGTGGACTTAGTGGACGAAGTGGACATGGACAAAAGAACTTTTGCGTCCATTGTGTCCACTTTGTCCATTGTGTCCACTTTGTCCATTGTGTCCACTATGTCCACTGTGTCCATTGTGTCCACTTTGTCCATTGTGTCCACTATGTCCACTGTGTCCATTGTGTCCACTTTGTCCACTTGTCTACTTTTGCGTTATTTGTCTTCGAGGGCGGCTAGGCGTTCTTCAAGGGCTTTAATTTGCTCGATGTATTTGTCGATATTGCGTAGATAGACTGATTTGCGATTGTATTCTTCGAGCGGCATCACAGGGACTCCTCCATACTTGCCCGCTTTAGGCATCGATTTGGATACTCCTGAACACGCTGAAACAATAACTCCATCCCCTATCTCAATATGGCCTGCAACCGCAACTTGTCCAGCCAATATCACGTGACGTCCTGTTTTCGTAGATCCTGCTATCCCCGTCTGCGATACAATGATGTTGTCTTCTCCAACAACCACTCCATGTCCAATCTGGACCAAATTATCAATTTTGGATCCACGTCTGATAATCGTCGACTTGAACCTTGACCTATCGATCGTTGTATTGGCGCCGATTTCAACATCATCTTCCAATACAACATTTCCCACTTGATTCAATTTAATATGTTTACCTTCTTTATTTGTGGTATATCCAAACCCACAAGAACCAATAACACATCCCGGCTGAAGGATCACACGATTTCCAATAATTGTTGCTTCCCTAATTGTCACATTAGGATAAATGTAACATTGCTTTCCGATCTTTGTTCCAGAGCCTACATAACTACTAGCGCATATTGTAGTTCCTTCGCCAATTTCAACACCTTGATCAATCACAACGTGAGGGCCTAAATTGACATCATTTCCAATTTTTGCACTATGGTGGACAACAGCAGAGGGATGGATCCCACTGAAACCTGTACGTGGATAATGTTTTCCGATTAGCTCATCGACCAGCTTTTGAAATGCCCTTGAGGGATCATCGTTTAAAAGGAAATTTTTTCCTTCGATTCTTTTGACTTGTGGGTGAACGAAAATCACACCAGCTTGAGAATCGTTCATTGTCCTTTCGTAACGTGGATTGGACAGAAATGAAGCGTCTTTAGAAGTAGCCGACTCCAAGTCGGCTACATCTGTGATGATACAAGCAGGATCCCCTTCCAATTTAGAACCTGTGAAAGCCGCGAGTTCTGCAAGGGTAAATCCTTTAAAGGGCTTTAGTGTTTTGCTCATTTTACTGAGTTTTTTCCTGGTTTGTTAGCATCAGCAGTTTTTGGCGCATTTTTAAGCTCTGTTTCATAAGCTTCATCTAAAGCTGCAACAACTTTTGGAGTTACATCCAAAGTTGAGCTGAAATAGAATGAGCCTTCATCATTGAGGATCACATCAAGTCCATTTTCATTTGCAACTTTTTTAGCAGCCGTTTGGATTTGCTCTTGGATTTTTTGCACGATTTTGATGTTAGCTTGGTTCAAAGCTTGGTAGTACTGAGCTTGTTGTTGGCTAAACTCTTGGTTTAAAGCACGGAATTTTCGTTTCAGCTCAGTTTCTGCTTCAGCAGTAACGCTGTCGAGATAGTCCATGTCATTCAATTTTGTAGCCAATTCATTCAGACCTTTCTCTTTCTCTTCGAGAACATTTTCCATCTGCTTCTTTAGATTCTCGAAATTGGCTTGCTCTTGTTTTCCCAATTTTGAAGTTTCGATTGTCTTTTTGAAATCGACAACTCCAATCTTTACTTGTTTATTTTCTATACCAGTAGGAGCAGCTATCGCAGGAGCGGTAGCAGAGATCAGTCCTATTGTTGTCAGGATTGTAAACAAGGCTTTAAACTTTTTCATCGAAACTCTCCTTATCCTTATAATTGCTTACCTTTAAACTAAAAACTTCCACCTGCAGTCAAGAAAAACTTTTTGACTTTGCTTCTGTCGCCTGGGTGAATGGGGAAACCCATCCCGATAGCGATCGGTGCCATTCCTGGAATAATCGCTAATCTAGCACCAAAACCAACGGAGGTATAAGGTTGTCCAATCCTCCAAGTATGCTTTGATACAAAGCCACCATCAAAGAATACAAAACCTTCCACTTTTTTAAAAAGCTTATGATCATATTCTAGTGTATAAACTTGCATGGAGAGACCTCCGGATGGGTCGTCTTTAAATCCCCTAAAATGAGGGCCTAACCGATAAGCTCTATAACCACGCGGTGCAATATCGCCTCCTAAAAATAATCTTTCATCCAGAGGCATATTGTTATAATTTGTTTCACCAAATGGGGTCAGGAATCTGAAGTCTGCTCTAAGTTTAAAGTAGGAGACATCAGAAATAGGGATGTAGTAGGCGTTATTATAGCCAAAAGCCCAGAATGTGCTGTCTCCCCCTACTCCGATGAATTCCACTTGTAGACTGGATTTAAAGCCTTTTGAGGGTTCTACAGGATGGTTCGTAGTGTCGTATGAAAGGGTGCTACCGACGCCGGAAATGGCGCCTCCATCATTGTTCAGCCCATGAAGTTTTTTCTTATGATCTGTTACATGGACTTGGGTATTTCTATAGCGATAGTGAAAACCAAGGCGCACAAAGGCGTTTAGCATACGGCTTGCACGGAGAGTGAATCCAAAACCTTCAATGTCATAGTCATCGGCAATATAGCGGTTGACACTTTGGTCCATATCGAATCCAACAACCCATTGTGAATCTAAGAAATAGGGTTTTGTGTAGGACAATCCGTATGTACGGCTGCGAGTACCGATTGTTGTGTTAAGGCTTAAGAATTCTCCGCCCCCTCTTAAAACGCCTGGGCCTTCTTTGTGCCACTTGAAAAGTCCAAGGAGGTTAAAATTATTTTCAGTAATGGTCAGACCTCCGAAAAGGCTTTCCACGGTACTATAGCCCATAAATGCGCTAATACGGCCTGTCGTTGTCTCTTCAACTTCAATTTGAACATCTCGGTAGCATCCGCCCAAACTGTCCGGTCCAGAGGATTTTACAGCATAAACGTTAACATTTTTGAAGAACCCAATGTTCATGAGTCTTTCTTCTGTGAGCTCAAGTTTATCAATATTGAAAACTTCGCCTGGGATCAAAAGGGTTTCATGAAGAATGATACGAGTTTGAGTGGAGCAATTGCCAAGGACTTTGATCAAGCCCACGCGGTATTGTTTGCCCTCTTCAATGTTGAAGTTAATAGAATAGACGCATTCCCCTTTTTCCAATTTTGGAGTAAAGTCAACGTTAGCGTCGATATAACCTTTACGTCCATAGAGGTGTGTGATGCTATCGACAGTGTCGCGAACTTTTTCGGGTGAGAAAGGAGCACCAGGACAAATTCTGAAGGCTTTAATAATATCATCATCGCAGAAAATAGTGTTTCCGCTAAAGGTGAGTTTGCCTACTGTGTAGAGCTCTCCGCGGTCTGCAGTGATTGTAATAATGATCCTATCGCATTGTTCAGCTTCGGTCACTTTTACATGCACACGTGCATCAGCAAAGCCTTTGTTCTGCAGATAATTTAAGATCTGCATTTGGTCATGCTGCATTGCTTCTTCGTTGAAGGTGCCCTCTTTCGTGAGCCAGCTTGTGAACACAAAATAGGGTTTTGTTATCATGAGCTCTGTGAGTTCATTTTCTTCACATTTTGTGAAGTTTTCGAAAACAATTTTGCGGATTTTACCGGAGCGGCCTTCTTCGATAATGACTTCGATATCCACGCAATTCGTGCATGGGTCAAGATTAACTTCATATCTCAGCTGAGCTTCGAAATATCCTTTGCGAATATAGTATGCGCGTAATTTTTGAAACGCCCGATTGAACTCGCAACGATCGAAAATGGAGCACAGTTGAATATCCAGTTCTCGCATCAAACGTCTGGACTTCACTTTTTCATTCCCTGTCCATTTAATGGTCCGGATTGTAGGCTTGGGCCAAATTTTTAAAACGATACGCACTTGATCATTAACTATAGTCACTTCAGGTTCAGCGCGGTCAAATTCTTGCACTAAAGTTTTAAGATCGTTGTCGAAGTCGCCATGTTTAAATACATCACCTTCCTTGGTCTTCATCCTAGCCTTAACTGCTTCTACATCAAAATCAGTGTCTTCAGGAAGATTCATCATTTTGATATCAATCGATTCAATAATTTGATTTTCAACCTGTTGAGGTGCTGCAACCAACCTTACAGCTGGCAGTAGCATGAAGAAAAGTGCGGAGAGGATACGGAGAGCGTATTTGGACATCATAGGACCTCTATTATCTTTAAAGAGGACTCATGATAGCTGACAACGCCATTTTACAAAAGGAGTAAAAGAGAGAAGGATGAAGGAGAAGGATGAAGGATGAATTCGTCCTCATCCTTCATCCTTCATAATTCATCCTTCTTTAGAAGCGTGAGCGGCCGGAGAGGGCTCGGGCTAAAGTGCCGCCGTCAACGTAGTCTAGAGAGCTGCCCATCGGCATTCCGAGCGCGAGGCGGGAGATTTGGACTTGAAGCGGTTCGAGCTCGCGTTTAAGATAAAGGGCGGTGGCATCCCCCTCGAGGGTTGAATCCAATGCCACTACAACTTCTTTAACCTGAAATTTTTGAATGCGTTCTTTCAATTTTGGAATTGTGAGGGATTCAGGATTTTTCCCTTCAATGGGTGAAAGGACCCCTCCAAGTACATGATAAAGTCCTCGATATTCGCGAGTTGACTCAATTGCAAAAGCTTCGCGTGGCGTTGCGATCACACATAGAGAACCGTGATTCTGGCGATCTTCGGTGCAAAATGTGCAAGGAGCTCCTTTTTCGATGAGGCATCCGCACTCAGAACATTTTCCAAGCATAGTGTGGAGTGTACGAAGGGTTTCAGCCATCTCTTCAATTTCAATGTTTTGCCTTCCCAGCAAGTGGAACGCAAACCGTTCAGCGCTTTTATTGCCGACCCCCGGAAATTTTTTGAGGACCTCGATGACTTTGAGTAGGTGTTTTGGGTAACGCATAGTAAATAGGCTTTTGTTAAGCAAAGGGCCATATTAGCTGATATGGATAATATGGACAATGGACAGTATGGACATAATGGACACAACCTCGCCTTTAGGATTTTTTGAGGAAGTCAGAATTCGGAAGTCAGAATATTGCATGCCCTGACATTAGCATTACAGCACCAATGCAAGAAAAAACTTCAAATGCTCTTCTGACTTCCGAATTCCGACTTCTGACTTCCTCAAAAAATGCTAAAGTCGAAACAGCGGACGAAGCGAATGAAGCGGTAGCCTTTCCGCCTCGTCCGCTTTTGTCCACTGTGTCCATATTGTCTATAATGAAATTTTTAATTTGACTTGGAAGTTCTAATTTGAATTCTGACTCTTGGAATTTTAATCAATCTTTGATATGATTTAGCCTTTGTTATTGCCATCAAGGAAGATAAATGAAAGCTAAACCGCGCGCCAGGTTGACGGGCATGGGGTCTTATTTACCGGAAAAAATCCTTACCAACGAAGATTTATCACGCATGGTCGATACTTCGGATGAGTGGATTGTTTCACGTACGGGAATGAAAGAGCGTCGGATTGCAAGAGAAGACGAGCATTCTTCCGATATGGGATTTTTAGCTGCACAAGCTGCTCTTACCGATGCGGGATTGAAAGCTGAAGATATTGGACTCGTCCTTGTTGTGACTATGTCTCCCGATTATATCTCCCCTAGCACTGCGGCAATTATTCAATCCAAGTTGGGCGCTGTGAGCGCAGCAGCTATGGACTTGCAAGCGGCTTGCACTGGTTTTATTTACGGTTTGTCCACTGCCAAAGCTTTTGTTGAATCGGGCATGTACAAACATGTATTGCTCGTGGCAACAGAGAAAATGTCAGCATTTATGAATTACAAAGATCGCAACACCTGCGTTCTATTTGGTGACGGAGCTTCTGCAATGGTTGTCAGCGCAGAAGGCAAAGGTCTTCTTATTCAAGATGTTTCATTAGGTGCAGATGGCAGCAATTCTGAATTGATTATCATCCCAGCCGGTGGATCTCGCCATCCTGCTACGGAAGAAACTATAAAGTCAGGGCAACACTATTTTCAAATGGCTGGAAGGGAAGTTTTTAAGCAAGCGGTCCGCAGAATGGCTAGCGCAGCAAAAGAGTGCCTCGACCGCGCAGGGCTTCAAGAACAAGATGTTAGTTGGATCATCCCCCATCAAGCCAACATTCGGATCCTAGATGCGATGGCCAAACAATTTAATATACCCGATGAACGGGTCTATAAGACCATTCATAAATATGGCAACACTTCAGCATCAAGCATTCCCATTGCGCTGCATGAACTTGTAAAGAACTATTCCATTAAAGCTAATGAACACATCCTTTTAGTGGCTTTTGGCGGAGGCTTGACTTGGGGAGCTTCATTGTTGACACAAACCGATAAAGAGAGCTGATGACTAAATATAAAAAAATAGCATTTTTATTTCCTGGCCAAGGGGCACAATATCCTGGAATGGCCAAAGATTTCGTCGAGCAATTTTCTGCTGCGAAGGTTGTATTTGAAGAAGCTAACGACATCCTTCACCGCAATCTTTCTGACATTGTCATGAATGGTCCAGCGGAACTACTAACAGAAACTCGCCATAGTCAAACTGGTATCTTTACTGCAAGCTCAGCAATGTTAAAAGTTGTGCAAGACTCTTTCCCGAATCTAAAACCTTACGTCTGTGCAGGTCTTAGCCTTGGCGAATATACTGCGTTAAGCGCTGGCCAATGGATTCCGTTCAACCAAGCGTTGACACTTGTGGACCATCGTGGGACTTACATGAATGATGCATGTATTCAGTCGCCCGGAACAATGGCTGTTGTCATGGGATTATCAGCTAATCAGGTGGAAGAGATCGTAAAAACGGTCAATATGCCACATGATCTTTGGGCAGCTAACTTTAATTGTCCTGGACAGGTTGTGATCTCTGGAACATTAAAAGGGATTGAGATCGGTTCCACCATTGCCAAAGAAAAGGGTGCGAAGAGGGTTCTTCCTCTACAAGTTCACGGAGCATTCCATAGCGGACTGATGCAATCTGCTCGTCATAGATTAACACCTTATATCCAAGATTCCTCATTGAAAAAATCTGACATTCGAATAGTCATGAATGTCCCAGGAAATTATGTGGATGATGTGGGAGAAGTTCGCGAATATTTAATGCAGCAAGTGACCCAACCGGTGCGTTGGGAGCAAGGAATTCGGGCGATGGTCAACGATGGAGTGGACCTATTTATTGAGATCGGCTGTGGCAAGACCTTGAGCGGGATGAATAGGAAAATAGAAGTTCCAGTTCCCACTTTGAGCGTGGAAAAAATTGGAGATTTAGAAACCTTGGCAAAGGAGCTTGGCTAAGATGGAAGGGGTATTAAAAGGTAAAACAGCAATAGTTACGGGTGCCACTGCAGGTATCGGTAAGGAGATCGCCCTCACATTTGCAAAGCAGGGAGCTAAGGTGGCAGTTTTTGGAACACATCCTGAACGAGGACTAGAGGTTGTAGAAGCAATTAAAGCTCAAGGTGGAGATGGGGTCTTTATTGCAGTAGATATCGCTAAAACAGATGCTGTTGAGTCTTCAGTTCAGCAGGCTGTTGAGAAATTGGGCCATGTAGATATCCTCGTCAACAATGCCGGGATTACAAAAGACCAATTGATGTTGAAAATGACGGAAGAGGATTGGGACTCTGTGATCGACATCAACTTAAAGTCCTGCTACAATACTTGCAAAGCTTTGATGCGTGCGATGTTAAAAGCGCGCCAAGGAAAAATTATAAATATCTCCTCTGTTGTAGGATTGACTGGAAATGCCGGTCAAGTTAACTACGCTTCTTCCAAAGCTGGAATGATTGGCTTTACAAAGGCTCTAGCACAAGAAGTAGCGAAACGAGGAATAACAGTAAATTGTATAGCTCCAGGGTTTATTGAAACTCGGATGACAGATGCAATGACAGAAGAGCAACGTAAAAACGTGCTCGAAAAGATACCAATGGGGCGGATGGGTTCCACAAAAGATATTGCCAATGCGGCACTATTTTTGGCCTCCCCTTTTGCGGATTATATTACAGGCCAGGTGATTACCGTCGACGGTGGAATGGTCATGTAAAAAAAAGTGAAAATCACTTGCCGTAGTATTGTGGATGAGATAAAAGTATACACTATAACAAAACCATGAGGATGTACCCAATGTCAACAGAACAAGAAGTCATTGACATAGTCGTCGAACAGTTAGGGGTTGATAAATCAGAAGTCACTCCTTCTAAATTGTTCGTAGAAGATCTTAATGCAGATTCGCTCGATTTAACTGAGCTCATCATGACATTTGAAGAGAGATTTGGCTGCGAAATTTCAGAAGAAGATGCTGAAAAGCTTAAGTCTGTCGGCGATGTTATCAACTACATCAAAGCGCGTTCTAACGAGTAATTTTAGAGCTTAGCCCAGGTCATCATTTACCCTGGGCTAAACTTTATTGGCCACTCTCGCTTCTGCTAGCCAAGTTAGATTCATAACGTTTCAGTAAAGTTACACTATTTAAATCTATCTTTTGATAAGAATGTTGTTGGAACATTTAGGTTGATTTTCTTTTTGTAAAAACTTTTTTTCACAATAATCTCTAAGTTATCTGTAGGCTTAGCTGCTTTGATGCTTGATCAATACTCCCATCACTAAAATATTTTCTTTCAATAGGAGGCTATATAATTGTATTTATTTTAAATTTTTTAAAAAATAATTATATCATCCTTAAAATTATTAACCATATTTATTATTTACTTTAGTTGAAATTTGAATTATAATAATTATTTTGTAAAAATGGTTTGAGTATGGCAATTACATCTCCAATTGCATCCTTGCCCTTAGAAGCACATCATAACTATATAAGTTATTTAAGCCTGAGAGAGGTGGCTGTTTTAAAACAGGTATCTACGGGCTTAAAAGATATCTGTAATTCCTATTTTTTACATATATTTGGAGGCACAATTCCTCTTGTAGATACACATGCGCAAAGAGACCCCCAACTCCAAACAGATAATCCTTTTGCAGCAAGTCACCAAGATGAAGCCAGAGTTGCTAAACAATTTTATCTTCAAATCCACTGGAATGCTTTATCGATAATGATGGAAAGCGGTCAATTTTCTCCATTTTATAATACATGCCAAACATATGAAGATATTGAGAGCTATCTTGAAGTCTTTTATGCTCGATTTAGTTCAGTTGTCAACTTGCAAACAAGAGAGCTTCCAAGAAAAAAACTTGAAGACTATCCAAAAATTCATGCTCTTGTTGATCATCAACTTTCTTGTTGGATAACAGAAACTTCCCACCAGGTCACACCTGGGTCAACTCAAAGTACAACAGATCATCGAGCCGCATCTTTAAATTGGGCGGTTCGAAATAAGTTGGTCAAAGTTATTAAAGCTTTTCAACATGTCAGGACTTCTACTTTAAAAAAAGCTGTAATCTTAGATTATACAACAGTACAAAGATGCCAAGGGGTTCCACCTAATGCTACAATCTTTTACACTGCTCTTACGGCTCACAATCTAAGAGTTACTAAAGCAGTTTTAGCTTGTTTTGCAAAAGTGCTTCCGGACTTAAGAACCGTAGATCAATTTTATACTCCCACTCTTTTTTGTAGCATTGATCGAACTGATAACTTGCTTTTGAAAGATCAGAATGATCTTTTTCTCGAAGAATCCACTCTCTGTATGGCCCTGACTGTAGGTAACAGATATTTAGTACGGCATTTAATGATGAAGAATGTTATCTATTTGAATACACTTCTTTCCATTTGTAATCGTGAGATGTCGACCTGGCTTGATGGCATTGTTTTAGAGAAAATCAAAGCTGGAACTTACGTTGCAGATCCAGAAGCCCTTAAAATCAAACTTATAAGTCTCGGACTTCGAAATTGTATGGCTCATTTGCGTATTCAAAATGCTGAGGAAGTAAATATGCAACCTCCAAAAAGGGCAAAAGGCCTTCATGGAAAATCAAAAAGAACTTGAGTTCATTTTTTTAAATAAAAATTAGATCTTTCTTTTTTACTTTAGTTTCTATAAATGAGAATTATAAGACTAAAGTGAATGCATGAAAAAATATGACGCCGTTGTAATAGGTTCAGGTCCAAATGGTCTCTCAGCAGCAATAAAACTTGCGCAAGCAAATCTTTCTGTTCTCCTCATAGAAGCTAAAAGCACTATTGGGGGCGGAATGCGTTCTGCAGAAGTGACTTTACCGGGGTTTCATCATGATCTGTGTGCCTCTATTCTTCCATTGGGAATCGGTTCCCCTTTGTTCAAATCGCTACCATTAACGTCATATGGACTTAAGTGGATAGAGCCGATTTCACCTTTGGCCCATCCTTTTAAAGAGGGTGAGTGTGTTATTCTGGATAAGTCGATTGAAACAACATGCAATTATTTAGGTCAAGATGCAGTCGCATATAAAAATCTTATGGAGCCCTTTGTTTCAAGTTGGAACGAGCTTGCTGTTGATATTCTTGGTCCCTTACAATTTCCAAGTCATCCCCTTTTATTTGCACGATTTGGACTTCAGGCAATACGTTCTGCGGAGGGTTTGGGCAATAGCAAGTTTCACACTAGAGAAACGAGAGCGCTTTTTGCTGGGCTTGCAGCTCATTCTACCTTGCCATTGAACAAACTTTTGACGGCAGGATATGCGCTAGTCCTTGGTATTTTAGCTCATTCTGTCGGCTGGCCTGTTGTTCAAGGAGGAACTCAGAATTTGGCCAATGCTTTGGCTTCTTATTTTCGTTCCCTTGGGGGTGAAATTTTGACTGATGCCAAGGTCAATCATCTTGACGAGATCCCTCCAGCTAAGGCTCTCATTTTTGATGTTACTCCAAAGCAACTAATAGATATTGCTGGTGATCAATTTCCTTCAATGTATAGAAACCGTCTAAAAAAATACCGTTATGGTCCGGGAGTATTCAAAATAGATTGGGCTCTCAGTCAGCCTATTCCGTGGAAAAATAAAGAGTGTTTGAAAGGTGGCACAGTTCATTTGGGTGGAACTTTAGAAGAAATTGCAGCATCTGAACAGCAAGTGTGGGATGGAAAAATTCCACAGAATAATTTTATGATCTTAAGTCAACCCACTTTATTTGACCCTAGTCGCGCACCTAAGGGTGCTCATACGGCCTGGGGCTATTGTCATGTTCCGAATGGTTCAAAAGTCGATATGACAAATCAAATTGAATCGCAGATCGAACAGTATGCTCCAGGTTTCAAAGACTGCATTTTAGCAAGGAAATCATCCTCTCCTTCTGATCTTGAGAATTACAATGGCAACCTTGTTGGAGGAGACATCAATGGTGGCGCTGGGGATATTTTCCAATTTTTTGCGCGCCCAGCCTATCGAATAGTTCCCTACTCAACCCCTATTAAGGGTGTCTATATTTGTTCTTCATCTACTCCACCTGGGGGTGGTGTCCATGGGATGTGTGGTTATTATGCTGCAGTGGCAGCAATATCTCATCTCAAATAACACCCTGTATTCAAACAAACTCGTGCCCGGTTTTCTATGCTCCGAACTAAGCGGACGGCGCGGACTAAGCGGACACAGTGGACGTTACAAAAAACGCTTCAAGCCTTTTGAAACGTCCACTGTGTCCGCTATGTCCGCGCCGTCCGCTGTGTCCGCTTCATCCGCTGTCCGCTTAGTTCGGAGCACAGAATAACCGGGCATGGGCACGCGCGCAGGCACGAAGGATTATGCAACCTGTGTAGTCTCTTTTGGACTGTGTATCGCATACCAAAAAATGAGTCCAGCTGCGAACATAATGATCGAGCCTCCCCAAATGATCAAGACTGGGTATTCTGCAACGATGGCTCCAGCGATGATGGGGCTTGAGCCAATGGCTACGGCTCCTACTGAATGGTGAATTCCCAATACTTCCCCTTGTCGATCTGCGCTTGTGTAGTTGGAGATCAACGCAGAAGAAGTTGGAAAGACCAATGCGACTAGAAACAACATCAGCGGTAAAAATATCCACAGCTGCTGTGGTTCAGAAACTAAGAAGTACATTGGAAGATAGGCTCCCAACAGAAGCAAAGCTTTTGGAACGAGTTTTTCGGGGGGAAATCTATTCACGAGCGGTGCAGTCAAAAGTCCTGTGCTAAGGGAATACCACAATCCGCAGTAGCCATAGAAATCTCCGATTCCAGATGCTTGGAAGTTGAATTGTTGTCTCAATAACAGCGGAGCAAACTCCATGAAGAAACACCATCCGAAAACAAAAGCAAATCCTCCCAGAAAAAGAAGTCTAAGTTCCTTCCAGAAAAAAGCTCTTTTAATGTTGTAGAGTCCTTCAAGAATATTATATTTTACATCACTGTTTACAAGTCTGGATTCAGGAAATTTGAACATGACAAGAAACATGTTTAAAAAGCTCATCGCCCCAGCGAAATAAAACGGTGTCGCATACGTTGCCCAACTAAAAAATTCTGGGTCTGATAATTTTCCACCGATGAATGGGCCGAGGGCAAATCCAGCTCCGAGCGCCATATTGAAAAGTGAAAAATGGCGAGATTTATTCTCTTCTGTGCTTAAGTCGGCTATCGCTGCGTGTGCTACTGCTGCAGTTCCATCAGAAACCCCAACTAAAAGGCGATAAATAAATAAGAGTGAGATATTTCCGAATAAAATTCCTAGAACAGCGAACACATAGCCTACCACGCCGGTGAATAATCCCCATTTTAGAATTTCTCGGCGTCCTTTTTTGTCGGAAAGTGCCCCTAGCATCGGTGCACTGAAAAATTGCGAGATGGGAGTTGTTCCGATGAGAAGTCCGAAAATAAATCCTCTTGTAGCATCGGAAGTATCTGAGGCAACAAGAGTTGAAGCTGGATCAAACAACATCACAGCAAATAATGGATAAACTAATCCTAATCCCAGCTGGTCGATAAATCCGACTAGCATGAGGACAAATAAATTGAAGCGAGCAAACATAATGCCTCCAAAGGCCTAATAACTAATTACTTAAAAAATTTTGAGATAAACTCAAAAATAAACAAAAACTAGCAGTTATTTTGAGAAAAAATCCTCAAAATATGCGTTATGCGAAGGTCGTACCCTCTACGCTGTAATTGGGTTTCGACCTGAATTGAAAATGTGTATGGAGGCTACCATGTTTCACACTATTGTTGATATACGGCTCAAAATTATCCTAAGGCAATTTTTTAATCAATATAAAAAGAAAAGACCACAGGTAAAACCAGTGGTCTTTTAGAGTTGTTAGCTATCAACTAAGCTTTTTTAGCTACTTTACGTCTAGTTACTTTTTTTCTTACAGATTTTGCTGCAGGAGAAGCTTTAACAACTTTTCTAGCAACTTTACGTTTTACAGCTTTCTTAGCAGCTGTTCTTTTTACAGCTTTTTTCACAGCTGTTCTCTTCACAGCTTTTTTCACAGCTGTTCTTTTCACGGCTTTTTTCGCCGCTGTTCTCTTCACAGCTTTTTTAGCTGCTGCTTTTCTTACTAATTTTGCCATCTTTTTCCCTCACTTTGTTTAATGTGATTTAAACATAGGAAGTCAAAATTATTCACTTCCATACTTTTTATTTTACAAACCCAAATTTATTTATACAAATATTTTTAAAAGAATTTTTTGATAAATTTTTAATTCATCAAAGTTTGTTATCTAAATTTTATCATTAGAAAATGCCATCTCACTAATGTCTCAGCTAGAAAATTGGAAATAGATTTTTTTAATTTTTTCGACTAAAAAAAATTCAAAAAAAAATTGAAAATTGCCTGAAAAAAATTTAATTTTCTATGGATTTTCACGTAAAAAATTGTCAGATTTTGCAAATTCTTTATTGAAATTCGACATTTTTACGAAAAAGTGTTTCGAAAATCTTTCAAATTTTCCAATTTAACAATTTCCAGGAAATAATTTGATGTAATAGATTAATCATCAACATTTTATGTTACAAAAACATTGTGAATGACAATCTAATAACAATTTTCTCAAACCGTTGCAGGCTTTTTTCCTTCAGTGATGAGAGAAACAATCCAGATTGAAAGCAAACTTAAGAAAAATCCTGGGATCATTGAAGGCAGAACAAAACTTGTAATATAGGGGTTGATAGCAGGCCATACACCAGAAATAAATCCACCGATGAGGATTCCAGCAATAGCGCCATATTTGTTCGCTTTTGAATAATAGAGCGACATAATGACCAGCGGCCCGAATGAACATCCTAATCCTGACCAGGCATATTGCACAGTATCTAGTATGGTTGAACTTCTTCCAAAAGAAAGCAAAAGTGAAAATAGAGAGATCGCAATTACTCCAATTCTTGACGCGGTCAACAAATCTTTTGAGGTCGCACTCTTGTGAAAAATATGTTTGTACAAATCTTCACTCAATACAGAGGCGCAAACAAGGATCTGAGAGTCCATCGTCGACATTGTGGCTGCTAACACGGCACATAGCATGAAACCAGAGACAAGGGGATGAAATAGCTGTTTAACCATTTCAACAAAAACAAGCTCAGGATTTGCTAAGCCTTCTGGATAAAATCCAATTCCGATAATACCTATAAGTGCAGCAGCAGAAAGAGCTAAAATTTCCCATCCCATTCCGATATATTTCGATTTTCTCAATTCGGATGAGTGATTGATTCCCATAAATTTTGTTATGATATGCGGTTGACCGAAATATCCTAATCCCCAACCCAGTACAAGGGAAATAATTCCCAAAATTGTTTGCCATGAATGATCTGGCAAAAACCGCAGGTCTATCTGATTAGTTTGTGCCGCATTTACCACCGGTTCCCAACCTCCAATGTGGCTTAATGCTACAATTGGTACCAATAATATAATTGAAAGCAGGAATACCGCTTGAAATGAGTCAGTCCATGCAACGGTGACAAATCCCCCAACGAAAGTATAAGTTACTACCACGAGTGTTGCGATTGTCAAACCTAAATAATAATTGATTCCAAAAAGGGATTCGAGGAGAAGGCCCATTCCTATAAGCCCTGCGGAAAGATAAATTGTTAAAAAAATTATCGACATGAGGGCTGTTAAAGTTCTGATGAGCCCCGTATGATCGGAAAATCTACGCTCAAAAAATGTCGAAAGGGTATAGCTGTGATATTTTTCTGTAGCGATTCTAAGTTTTTGCGCAATGAACTGCCAGTTGAGATACATTCCGCAGAGAAGTCCAAGAGCAAGCCATGCTTGGGATAGGCCGCCAATGAAAACAGCTGCAGGAAAGGCCATGAAGAGCCAGGCACTCATATCTGCAGCATGTGCAGTAAATGCTGTAAGCCAAAAGTTTAAGGATCGGTTACCCATGATGAAATCGGCGGAGCTTGTCGATCGTTTGTGAGAAAAAAGCCCAATGCAGAGAAGAATGAAGAAATAGGCAAAAAAAGCGATAACCACTTGAACGTTCATAGGTTTTAGCCTTACATCCTTAGCTTAAGATTAGATTCAGTAAGTTATGAATGATTTGGAATGAATTGTCAATAAAAAGGATGAATTCAGAAGACAGAATTCAGAAGTCAGAGGACAGAGGACAGATGCTCAAATAATTTTTTTCTATTCTGACTTCTGGCTTCTGAATTCTGAATTCATCCTTTTTATATTGATTGAGATTAAAACGAATTCTATAAGGAAAATAGGTCTAACTTACAACTATGGGTAAATTATGTTGAGAATAATAGCTTTTATCATTTTCTCTTTGGGAAGCTTTTACAGCTTTGCCTATGAAGAAAATACAGATGAAAAAACAAAGGTTACAGAGAGGTTGAAGCAATTCACAGATGCGGTCAACACCGGAACAGGTGATTTAAGCGAATTTTGGACAGAAGATGGGCAGCTCATCAATCCTGTGACTGGAGAAGTTGTCAATGGAGACCAAGCGATTGCAAAATATCTCCAAAGCAAAGTTTTGGAACTCAAAGGTAAGAAAGTGACTTTTGAAATTCATGATTTCGTTTTTCCTGATCCAAATTCTGCCGTGGTTAAGGGTGTTTTAAAAATATATGACAACAATAACTTAGTCGATCAGAGAGCGCGAAGAGTAGAACTACTGAAAGAGGATGATGGCAAGTGGTACCTCTACACTGTTAGCGAAATCAACGTTGAGCCGGCCCCATCAGCATATGAACATTTGAAAGGATTAGAGTGGATGTTAGGAAACTGGAAAGATGAAGACGATCATGTAACAATCGAATTTTCAACAAGATGGGATAAATTCAAAAACTTTTTAATCCAAAAATTTACAATGAAAGTCTATGGACTGGAAGCCATGGAAGGTATTCAAATCATTGGATGGAATCCCATCGATAAAAAAATTCATTCTTGGGTTTACGACTCCGATGGTGGATTTGGAACTGGCGTCTGGGAGCAGAAAGGGAACAGCGAATGGGAAGCTACTTTGAACTATGTCTTGAGTGAAGGTAAATGGGCTAGCTCCAAGAATATTTATAAGAAAATAGATGATAAAAGCTACAGCTACACCTCAATTGATAGAAAGGTGGAAGGACAGTCTCTTCCAAATGTGGAGAGTGTGACAGTTGTGAAGGAGGCGGCACATGAATAGGACAGCAAAAATTATAATTTTGCTAGGAGTTATTCTTTTATTGCCATTCCTTTTAGTAGAGGGAGCACGTGGGGTAGCGGGTGGTACTGGAAGAGTTGGCCATGGCAACGTGGGCAGGGCAAATGTGGGTGGAGCTGGAGGGATTGGTAATGCGCGGGATGTTCATGCCGTGCATGTGAGTCCATCGGGTGGAGTTGTGAGTGTGAACACAAGACCCATTCAAAGGACACCGACGATGAGCAGAGCAGCAACGGCGGGAGCTGTTGCCTATCGAAATCCCAATGTGTATGTTGCACCGCAGCCGGTTTATGTTGCGCCGCAGCCGACATATGGTCAGCCGCAATATTATCCGCAGCAAGGTTCAACCTACTATCCACAATAATTTCTACGCGGTCGTGCCCGGTTTCTTAGACCGGGCACAGGCTGGTGATGCAGCCAAAACCACACATTAGTCTACAAAAGCAGCGGTGTAGCCTTTCCGCAACCATTACAAAAGTAGCGTCGTAGCATTTTTCACAGGCGTTACATAACAAGCCTTAAGCCTTTCCGCAAAGCGTTGCATAACAAGCTTTAAGCCTTGTTATGTAACGCTTTGTGGAAAGGCTTTAACACTATTACGTAGCGCTATAGAAATGTTCCATTTTGTAATTTAAACGACTGCGAATCTGTACTATAAATTATAGTGGAAGCAGAGAATGTGAATATCATTAGTGGCGTGGGTTTTCTTGGTCAAGAAATTGAGTTCGCTGGTCAGCATAGCAAAAAGTAGATCGGGGCTTTCCTTGGCAAAATGTCTAAACACTTTTGCAAACCATTCTCTCATCATTTTGGGATGATTAAAGACTTTGGAAAGTCCGGTAGACACCATGACAAAATAGTCACCAGGCTCAAGCTTTATCGAGGATGCACCCTCTGCAGACATCTTTCCTTGCTGAGTTGACCAGGCAAAGGGCGCAGGCATGTCATGATTGAAGAAAGTGAGAGTTCCTCCATTATGATCTATCTCAAACCTGACCGAATTTCCTCTATCATCTCTAAGCAGCTCGTAAGTTCCTTCAAACCCTTCTTGACTTGCTTCTCGAAGAGTCATACTTGTTTTAACGTCAGTCGAGTTTAAAATATCTAAAAGAATTCCTTGCGGGGATGAGGAAGCTTTATAAGAGATTTTTTTGATCGTCAGCCTTGGGTCCTTATACTCTTGAAGGACATGATCTAACATTCGATTCTGGAGAAGCTGCGCGCATTCATATTCTCCATATAAACGTTCCCTAGCGATAGAAGCATCCCGCAATCTGGTGTTATTTTCTAACAGGCATTCTCTTAAAGTATTCAATGTATTAGAAAGCTCGCTAATTTCCTTTGGACCTTTAACATGGATATTTTCCTCATAATCCCCCGCGGCTAAAGTCAACGCGGAAGAATTTAATTGTTGTACTGGCTTGCTGATTTTATTAGCGATCCAATAGATAGCACCCATCACTGCGAGAATTGTTCCTGCTGCACTAAGAAAAATAAGAATAACAGCTTGTCGATGTACTTGATCAAAAATTTCGAGATTAAGGTCGGCCGCGACCAAGGCTGCTACACTGTCGTTCTTTCCAATAACGGGTGCATAGCCTGTCATAAAGTTGCTATCAGCCTTAGTCCCTTTGTAAATCGGAGTCACGAAAGATTCTTTAGTTTGGTAGATGGTCTGTTCATTTTGGTCGGTAAAGTCGTACCCAATATGATTTTCCTCTTCAATGGGATCTAGAATGTAAATTTCCCTAAAGGCGTATTTGGAATTTTCCCCATTGTAGGGAGGATTAGATGTTCCTTTCGATTGGTCCAATAGGACTGGCTCCCCTATTTTCACATTCTCAATTGTAACCAAATAGAGGTTTGCAATAGGGAGGTCAGTATTGATCCTTTTAAAAATTTCGCTGTACTTCTTGTAAATTGGACTTTGAAAATAGTCTGGATCGCGAAAGTGTTGCTTCATCCATTCGATTTCATCTGGCTGTAGATTTTCCGCAGTACTGACTACAATCGATTTAAGATTGGCTCGAAAGCTTTTGATAAGTGCATTGTACCAGTTGTAATAAAAGAACAGACTGATAAAAGCGACAAACGCAATCATTGCAGGGACTAACCAAGAAAGGAGCCGTGATCGTATGCTCATGGGGTTCCCCCGCAATCTATAAATCGATTAGGGATTTTGGTTGTGTAGACTTGAAGAAGTCCGAGTGCAACAGAGGGGCATTCAGCGATAATGGTTAATAAATTTGTTCTTGAAAGTGTAAGTAACTGACTTTCTGACAGTGAGGTAGCACTATAAGCTCTGGGCTTTTCGTTAAAGAGCGATTCCTCCCCAAAAAAATCTCCTGCCTGCAGTACAACAGATTCTTTTAACCCACGCCCCTTGATCTCAATTTCTCCTTTTTGAATAAAGTAGACCCTGTTCGCTTCTTCCCCCTCAGCAAAGAGGACTTCGTCCTCTTCAAACACTACAATTCCCAACTTATCAGCAATCACAATCAACAAATCTAGATCGAGGGTCTCGAAAAGTGGAGTTCTCTTTAAAAGAAAAGCTTTATCAATCAGGGTAACTTTTTTCATGCGTCTAACAGCTCATATCCAAAGTGATGAAAAATCTCGGTACTTCCTTCCATTTGCTTTTTCAAAGTACCTCTCCATTCAGGCAAGTTTAATCTGTATCGCAATGTCGCTGCTACGATCTGATCTCCTAAAGTTGGCGAGGCACTCATTCTAGCTAATAAATCTTCTAAATTCAAGGGTTCTCCTCCCCCGCGAATATAGGCATTGAGCTGCTCTTCATGAGGACTCTCGCTAACAAGCGGTGCAATTAATCGAAAAATAGCGGGTTCGCAAGTTTTTTCTAGAGTTTCCACTACCTGACTGCGCACTTTGGGCTGTTTGCTGCGGATGGAGCGCGATAAAAGTTCAGAATCTTCAATCTCACCTGCAGTTCCTAGCATTTGCATAATAAAGTCTAAGACTGAATGGTAATCGGAAAGCAATGCTTCTCTTAGAATTTTTAAATCCAGTTGAGGATGTTCCTTTTGGACCGTTTGAGCATGGTAGTAATAGAAATAGGCTCTTTCCACTTCGGTGCGTAAAATACCGTATAAATTTGCCCTTAGTTGTGGTAGAGCAATTTTTCCTAAGATCCTTCCAGCAAGAAGCCTACACCTGTCGGGAAGCTGTTGGTCTTTAGTCATAGCAAGCAACATTGGAACATTGCGAAGTCCCATCGATGAAATCACTCCCTCAGCCGAACGTCGCTCATTAGGCCTAAATCGGTCGCTGTGATAAATAATTTCCCTAGCAAGAGAAGAATCTTTTAGCTTGCCAAGCGCTTTAAGGCAGTTTAGACGAAATTCATTATCACGAGATTCTGACAAAGCTTGAATAAGTTGTGGGCCATATCTTTCTGACTGTGAATCTATTATTTCAGCAAGTGACGCCGCTGCTTGCCTCTGCACTTTTGTCGATGAATGTTTAAGAAAAGGGACCAAAAGATCTACGTTAACTGGTGAAGCCTCACAACCTAGAATGTGGAGTCCCATGCAAATCTCCTCGTCGTTGTTAGAAGCGAGAAGTGCATGGATTTGTTTATCAGCAAAAGCGTAGTTTTCAGCAATTTCGTGGGAAGGAAGGGTAGCCGACGACTTCATGAGGGATAGAATTGCACCGCCTTTTATTTTAAGGTCAGCATTTTGATAATCGGTCCATGCCTTATCAGGATGGGAAAGCCCTAGTTTAGCCAAATAGAGGTAGATTTCCCCTTTTAAATTAGGATCGGTGTCGTTAATACTCCAGCTGCGGAGATGATCGATGATATGGGGTTCACGACCAAATGGAGTGTTACCCAATTGTTTAATGAATTCGATCTTTGCATGGGGGCTAAGGTTATCGGCTTCCCGCAGGAATTTATTAATGATAGCCGAATCTTCAAAACGGATCAGGGAGTCCGATGCGAAAATCTGCGACTCCTCTTCCCCCTGGCGCAAAATGGCCAAAAGTCGATGTTCACAGGAACGTTTTTCCTTCTTTGAAAGCATGGAAAACCATTCTTTGGCCGGTCTATCGAAGTGAATGGCGTTTTCAGCAAGGTTTCTATAAATAGCTCTTGGATAAAGCTTCCTTAAAATGAGTGCAACGACTAACCAAGTAATGGCCATTAAGAGGCCGAAATATTTACTTTGCTCTGGGGCTAAGGAAATTAAGCTTGCACTGACAAGCATCCCTATAGGCTCTAGGAAAGATTCGATACAGACACGGATTTTATGCTTTAATTTTGTAGGAACTGCGTTTAGAAGCAGAGTGAAGTTGCTGTCATCAATGACGTAAAGGGTTCCTTCGACCACAAAATATCCGAGCAATGGAAACAGTAAAGTATTGCTCATTGGCCAACCTGTAAAAGTGATGACTAAGATTGCAGGTGTAATGACCAACATACTGCCAATTCCAAACCGTCTTACTAGCCTACTGTAGATGAAGAGTCCAAAGATTAAATTTGTAATACTTACAGTAGCTAGACATTGGCCTAAAAATTGAGTCAGCCTTGCTTCTGATTCACTTCCTTCTGGGACCACATCTTGTGAAGCAAAGTAGCTTTGGAATGAGGACATGTAATTGAACTCTGTCACAACCATCAAAAGATAGCCCAAGAAGTTTCCAACCATTAAAAGAAGAGTGAATCTTGAAGATAGGATGGAGACAATTAACTTTTTGAGTGAAAAATCTTCTTGTCCTTTTGCTCCTTCGGTTTCATTTTCGTCGTGGACCGGGCTAACCTCTCTAACAATTTTAAATATCCAATAGATCACTCCAATTAAGAGTGCCACAATCACGAGGGTTAAATTTCTGAAATCGATCATTCCGGAATGCATCACGACCCCAGTCACAGCAACTCCTAAAAAGACCATCGAGCTAAATAAGCTATAAAGCCGTTTGGCGTCTTGCAAGTGATGGAATTGGTCGATGAAGGTCCAAAAACAGGTCACTACCACAGCAAAAAATAGGGAACCATAAATCCTAAGGGCATACCAGATAAAATCAGATTCCCTCCCCGCTTCAGAGCTCAAATAGAAGTAGGTCGCTAGGTAGAAGACAATCCCGGAGGAAATTACCCCTAAGAAGATCCGATGTGCAGGAATATGGTGGAAGGCATATAATAAAAAGATGGCAAGGCCAATCATCAAGCAAGATGTTAGCTTATATGTGATCGGTAAAGAATCCGCCCCCACATGCAATAGAAAGAGAGCATCGGCAAATTTTAAGCCCGAAGAGGCTGCAATTGCCCATAGAAAGCCTAAAAAACCAAACAACAATGCTTTCTTTTCTTCCCCAGGATAGACGTTAAATAACTTGCGAAAGAAATTATCCATCTTGTTGTTTATGGTTTACCTCCCCATGAAAAACTGCATCTATTCTGCCATGAATGGAATTAATTTTAAAGGATGAAGGATGAAGGATGAAAAGAAGGATGAATTATGAATTATGAAGGATGAAATTAGAAAAAATGGACGAAAGATGAAATAATGCTTGACTAATTAAAATTGGTAAAATTTAATTTCAAAAGACTTCATCCTTCATCCTTTCCTCCTTCCCCTCATCTTTCTTACCGTTTGCAGGAAAAGAGTTGTCATGGCAGAATTAGGATCTTAATTTTAGGAGTATCGTCATAATTGTATGAAGAAAAAGCATAATGTCATCATTATAGGGTCTGGTCCAGCAGGATATACTGCTGCAATCTATGCGGCGAGGGCAAACCTTGAGCCTGTTCTTTTTGAAGGATTTTTTTCTGGCCCAGCAGGTGGGCAGCTCATGTCAACCACAGATGTAGAAAATTATCCGGGATTTCCAGAAGGTGTGACCGGTCCTGAATTGATGCAGCACTTCCGTAAGCAAGCTGTCCGTTTCGGAACAAAAGTTATTTCTGAAGATGTAGAATCTGTAGATTTTTCAAAAAAACCTTTTATTGTCAGAGCTAAAAGTGGCGATTATGAAGCGCATTCAATCATTATTTCAACGGGTGCAAAAGCCAATCTCTTAGAAATTCCGGGTGCTGGAGAAGAAGAATTTTGGCAAAAAGGTGTAACAGCCTGTGCAGTTTGTGATGGGGCAGCTCCAATATTTCGCAATAAGCACTTATACGTCATCGGCGGTGGCGATTCTGCAGTCGAGGAAGCTACCTTCTTGACAAAGTTCGGCAGCAAAGTGTTTATCGTTCACCGTAGAGATCAACTCCGGGCTTCAAAGATTATGCAGCAGCGTGCCTTAAATAATCCGAAGATTGAGATTTTATGGGATAGCGTGATCACCGAAATCAAAGGTGACGCTATTGTAAGAGAAGTTATTATACAGAATGTCAAGACTAAAAAGAAATCGACCCACGAAGCTGGCGGAGTTTTCTTTGCTGTTGGACATACGCCGAATACAGCATTCCTCAATGGTCAACTTGAACTTCATCCAAATGGTTATATCAAAGTTGTGCCTGGAACAACTCAGACAAGTATCGAAGGGATTTTTGCTGCTGGAGATGTTCAAGACCATGTCTACAGGCAAGCAATCACAGCTGCGGGATCAGGATGTATGGCAGCCCTTGAGGCAGAAAGATGGCTGAGTGAAAAAGGGATTACCCTCTAGTGAAAAGATTTTTATTTGGATTGCTAGGTTTCGTTCAGGTACTTTCAGCAACAGAATATGCCCCATGGTATGGACGAAGCTTGCAGATAGAAGGACGAATAACACAATCCTTTCAGCAGTACCATTCTTTGCATTTGAAAGATCACAGTTTCAATAAAAAAGGACTAAATCTTTTTTCAGACTTTTCTTTGATGGTCCCATTCGATGTCTATTGCGCAGAATTTGAAGTGATTGCAGTAGATACTCGGCAGCGCAATTATTGTGTCGATTGCATGAAACTGACAGGACGCTACATGTGGCTAGATCAAGATATTGGGGATTCATTCAACTTGACAATGGGATTGACTGCTACACAAACTTTTGGAAAAGCTACCCATGACATAGCCACCTATCATCCAGGAAAAATTGCTGCGGACTTCCATGTAGCGGCTGGGAAATCATGGGACCTTTGTTCTGGATGGGAAATGCGAGGCTGGGGGTTGATTGGAATAGGAAATGCCGACAATGGACCTGCATGGACATTCGGAAAAGCGGTTCTAGATTTTAGATCTGATTACGGCAATTTTTTTCGCATTTTTGCAGATTTGCATTATGCCTTTGGAGGTGATCGTTTCTGCCATTTGAGAAACGTTCCAAAAGCAAAGAGGCATTTTTTTGATCTAGGTGCAAGGTATACCCATCGCTTTGATAATTTCGTCGAGCTCTATTTCGAATATGCTTATCGTACTTGGGTGAAAAATGGCTTTGCCAACGCAAATATCTTTGTACTTCAGTTAATGTATCCATTCGGACTATAGGATGAAGGATGAAGAATGACGGAAGAATTCAGCAGACGGAAGTCAGAAGACAGAAGTTGGAATTCTCAAATGATTCTTATTTTCTGAATTCTGAATTCTGCCTCCTGAATTCCATCTTTTTAAAATATGTCATACTCAGAATCAATTAATAGATTTGTCTCGACTCACTTTCCCACACCTGAAGAAGGATTAAACTGGGCAAATCGAGTTGTGAACTCAGAAAAATTGAATCATTCTGATGAGATTAGAGTCTACGAGCTTCTTTTCAGTCTAAACTTTTTGTCTGCTGGTTTTGAAAGGTTAACATTGGATGATCAGATCAAAATTGGTACCGAGATAGTGGGGAAGCCTTTAGAAACTTCCAATAAAATTCGGGAATTATTAAAGAGATATATTTCTCATAAATGTGATGTTGTTTTTCTTACTATTGACAATAAAGCAGTGACCTTTTCAAGAAGAGAGGTCGAGATAAAAAATAGATATCTTGCCGACTTTGAAAATATTTTAATACCCTTTAAAAAATCCACTCTGGAGTTAGTGAAATCTCTTTTCAAAGGTTCAGAGATAGAAGTAACTGAAGAAAACTATGATGAACTTTTGCTATTTGCTGAGATGTTTGATTGCAATGAACTCAAAGAACTTTTGGGAAATTTTTCATATAAAAAGATCTTTGAGCTGGATATTAATCCAGGCCATTTAAAATATGTCGATGCAATTATTTATCACCCTAGAAAAAATTTTTCTATTCTGCAAATCAAGGCATACTTATGGGAATATTTCACTATTGATAATTCAAAGGATCCCTGTGAGATCACACTCATCGAAACATCTCGAGAAAGTTTTAATATCCTTAGCAAAATCTTAATTCTATTTCCAAAAGTCATCCTTAAGGTTTCAAATTTTAACCCCAACATAAACCCATTAATTCGCTCTATTTTATGGGAATCACGTATTGTAGGCTTTGAAGCGGACTTGAGGGAATTTAAAGAGGTGGATTTGATGTATCTATCAAGTACCTTGAAAAACTGTCCTCATATTACTCACACACGTTTCCATAATCTTCCTTATATTGAATTTTTTCCTAAATTAAATGTTTTTAACTTCGAGGACGTCAAACTAGTAGAAGCTCTTTTTGAGCAATTATCATCCTTTGATTCTGGCATTGCTGTACTTCACAAGGAGTGGAATAAAGAGTTACCGAAGAGCATCGAAATATTGAAGGAGTTTTTGACAATGATCACTCCAGAAATTCTAAGAAAATCTCCCAAGGGAATCACAATTTTATCTGAAATACTTGATCGATTTCCCTCCTTTATTATGCCATTTTATTTGGGGGGTTATTTTTTGAGTTCGGTTAATGGAAGCGACATACAATATCATCCAATAAAATACATCTTTGTAGATCAAAGAGTTGCAGGAGCACTCTCTTATAAATTTCAGAAACTTGTCGAGGCAAGATGCGATACGCCTCCAGTCTATTTATTTAGAGGTGGTGGAAGGACGACGATCATTAAATTTGGATATTTTTTAGAAAACGCTTGTGTGGATATTGAAGATTTAACGGAAGCTCAAAATTTATTTAAGCTAGCTCAAGACGCTCTTATACCTGACCTAACAGACATTTGTTATCGTTGGATTGTTAACTATTTAGAATTGTATCCTTCCGAAGAAAATGATTTAAAAATCATAAGTTGGGCAAAGGAAATCAACACAAAAATGTTTAACAACTACTTTGCGGGTATAAACAGAAGTCTCGAAATAAAGCAGGCCGCAAGATTTAAAGGATAAATTTTGCTTCCCTCAATCTCCGTAGCTTCTGCCGCAGGCCGTGGAATGCGGTGGCGACCGGAGGGAGCTACCGCCTTTGCCCTGACCGCTGAAAGACAAGCTTCGTAATCTCCGCCGTAGGCCGTGGAATGCGGTGGCGGAGCGAATGCGGAGCTACCGCCTTTGCCTTGACCGCAGGCAACGTTTTGTTTTCAAAAACTTTGGCCCAATATCTTGTTTTACAAGAATTTCTTTTAGTGGTCAGGGCAAGGGCGGTAGCTCCCTCCGGTCGCCACCGCATTCCACGGCCTTCGGCAGAAGCTACGAAGTTTGTTACTTAACGCATGGCTGTAGCTCCACTTCGTTCCGCCACCGCATTCCACGGCCTACGGCAGAAGCTACGAAGCTTATGACTCAACGCATGGCGGTAGCTCCGCATTCGCTCCGCTACCGCACTCCACGCCTGCGGAAAGGCTACGGCTATTTTGGTCTTATTGAAGAAGGAGGAGGGCGGCAGGGTTTTCTAGAATTGACTGCAAGGTTTTGAGGAATTTGGCACCAGCGACACCATCTACTACCCGGTGGTCAGCAGATAATGTTAAGCTCATTGTCTTGCCTGGAACGACTTGTCCATTTTTTACAATAGGTTGATCAAGAATTCCCCCCACAGACAAAATTCCGGCTTGTGGCGGATTGATAATCCCAATGAATTGCGTAACACCAAACATTCCCAAATTGGAAATAGTAAAAGAACCGCCTTGGAACTCATGAGGAGCCAATTTTCCATCTTTTGCTTTTTTTGCTAGCTCTCTGATCTCAGAGGAGATTTCTTGTAATGTTTTATAATCTGCATGCCTTACAATAGGTGTGATTAGTCCAGACTCTAAGCTCACAGCAACAGAAATATCGATGGTCTGATAACGTACAATCGTCATTGCACCCGCATTGAATCCAGAATTCATGTCGGGATGTTTTCGAAGGGCTAAGGCAGCTCCTTTTACAATCATATCATTAAAAGAGACCTTATAATCCAAATGGGATAATTGCTCTCTCAACGCTATAAGCGGCTCAGCATTGATGACCTGTTGCACATAGAAATGGGGTATTGTTGACTTCGCTTCTTGCAATCTTTTACTGATCACTTTTCTAATCTGCGTCAAAGATTCTTCAGTAAATGTTCCCGCTGGAATTTGAGGCACTGCGCTCCGAACCATCGATGATCCAGCAGCTTTAGCATTGGCTAAATCTCGGCTAACAACTCTTCCACCAGGTCCAGTTCCTTTGACAGAACTTAAATCCAACCCTTTCATTTTTGCGAGTTTCTTTGCTAGTGGCGAAGCTTTGACACGATCTCCTGTAGGAGCAGGTATCGGTTGTTGCGTTGGTGGAGGAGGGGGCGGCGGTGGTGGAGCTGCTTGCGGAGCAGGGGCTGGTGCGGGCGAAGGTGCAGCTTGTGCTGTTGGTTCTGCAGCAACCGCGACTTGTGGTTTTGCGACAGGTGTATCCCCTTCAGGTTTGTAACCCTCTATGGATTCATCAGCAGTTTCAGTAAAAATAGCGATCGGTTGGTTAACTTGCGCTTCTTTTCCTTCAGAAACTAAAATTTTGCGCAGATAACCTTCATCAATGGCTGTGTGTTCAACTGTAGCTTTATCCGTAGAAACTTCCATTAACACATCGCCTGCAACGACATGATCCCCTTCTTTTTTTACCCAGCTTGCAATAGTTCCAGAGTCCATTGTGGGAGAAAGTTTCGGCATTGTGACGGTAAATGGCATACGTTCCTTAACGATTAATCGTTTGTTTAACTGTGGACAAAATTCGTTTTACTGTAGGAAGGGTTTCCGCTTCAAGAACTTTGGAGTATGGCATTGGTGTCTCTTTTTGTGCTACCCTTGCAAGTGGAGCATCTAACTCATCAAAACAATGTTCCATGATCTCAAATCCCACTTCTGAACAGATACCAGCAAAATAGTGGCCCTCTTCAACCAACACACAATGGTGTGTTTTACGTACAGATTCTGCAATCGTGGCAATATCTAAAGGCTTAATCGTACGAAGGTCTATAACTTCAGCGCTAATTCCCTCTTTTGCCAATTCCTTTGCCACTTGTACGCACATTGGAACCATCCTTCCATGTGCGACCAAGGTTACATCTTTACCTTCGACTACAACTTTTGCTTTTCCGATAGGAACTAAATATTCCTCGGTGGGGATTTCCATTTTGTCCCCATATTGGAGTTCAGATTCCAGGAAAATGACAGGATTGTTATTGCGAATCGCTGATTTCAACAGCCCTTTTGCATCGTAAGCATTACTTGGTTGAATAACAATCAAGCCTGGTAAGTTGCTGTAGAATGATTCTAAACAGTGCGAGTGCTGACTAGAAACTTGTGCTGCAGCTCCGTTCGGTCCTCTAAAAACAATGGGAACACTAAATCTGTTACCAGACATGTAGTACATCTTGGCAGCATTGGAGATAATTTGGTCGATCGCTACAAAAGAGAAATTAAAACTCATGAATTCAATGACAGGTCTTAGACCAGTCATGGCAGCTCCGACTCCTAGACCAGCAAATCCCAATTCAGAGATAGGGGTATCGATAACCCTTTTTGGGCCCCATTTCTCCAACATCCCTTTGGTAACTTTGTAGGCACCATTATACTCCCCTACCTCTTCCCCCATGATAAAGACGCGAGAATCTCTTTGCATCTCTTCATCAAGAGCTTGACGAAGGGCCTCGCGAAATTCTACTAGTTGCATTTTGGGTTTTTCAGTCATGATTCCTCTGGAGCATAAACATCTTCTTCAATAGTAATAGGATCTGGCCATGGGCTTTCGTCGGCATATTTCATTGAAGCAAGAACAATATCCTTACACTCTTTGTCCATCTGTTTGTAGATTTCTTCATCGATCACTTTAGCTTCGATCAAAGCATTTTTGTAGATAATAAGTGGATCCCGCAACATTCTTTCTTTGAGATCTTCTTTTGAGCGGTAGAGCCCTGGATCTGAGATTGAATGCCCCTTGAACCTTTCTGTAATGGTCTCAATTAAAACAGGCCTGCTAGTAGATAAGACTTCCTTTTGCGCATGTTTGAAACCAGCGTAGCAATTGAAGAAATCCATACCATCAAAGGTGTAACCTTTCATCTTATATCCGCCCGCTTTATCTTCGGCTAATTTTTCAACAGCATTAGATCTTTCAGCGTGTGTTCCCATCCCCCATTGGTTATTTTCAATGACGTAAACCACAGGTAGGTTCCAGAGGGATGCAAGGTTTAACGATTCATGAAATGAACCTTGCGGAACTGCGCCGTCGCCTAAAAAGCAAAGGGAAACTTCATCTTTAATATCACGATATTTTATGGAAAAACCTGCCCCTGTTCCTATTGGAATCTGACCTCCAACAATCCCATGACCTCCCAACATCCGATCCGTAAAAAAGTGCATGGAACCACCGCGTCCGCGAGCATTTCCTGTGGATTTTCCATACAACTCCGCCATCAATTCATCAGATGATGCTCCTAATAACAAAGCAAGAGCGTGACAACGATAGGAGGTCACCCACCAATTTTTTGGACCAAATGCCTGAAGGGCAGAGGTTTGAATAGCCTCTTGTCCAATATAAGAATGGAAAAAACCGCCAATTTTGCCGTGTTGATAGGCAGCTTCGGCTCGGGTTTCGAAATTACGGATCATCAGCATACGGCGGAGATTTTCTTTAAGCTTTTCAGGGCCAAGCTCTTTGATTATTTTTGCCGTATCTGAAGGAAAACACTCACGTTTACAACCAGCCATGGTTTTAACCATTTTTTAAACTTAGTTTCATTGTATCAAGTTCGATAATTATTTATACCGATTCGATAATTAGATTTTCTCCAGCTTGGGTATTAACTAACACCGGATGCTGATTCGTATCACTTTCAACCACAGCGGCAACGCAGGAATCTGACCATACATTAATGGCTGTTTCGAGCATGTCGATCAAGGTGTAGAAAGGTAGGATAACTCCAAGTATATGGAGCGGCATATTCATAGAAGCAAGTAAGGCGCTGGAAAGAAAGTAGCACCCCATTGGCACGCCGGCATTTCCTACTGCGGCAATTGTAGCAATCCCCACCCACATAATTAAATCAAATGGGGTATAGGTCATGCCGTAACTCATTGATACAAAAAGAACTGTTGTTAAAATAAATGCTGCGCATCCATTCATATTGATCGATGTGCAAAGAGGTAATGTAAACCCTGCAACTTTACGTGAAATTCCCACTCGTTCCTCAGCGCAACGGATTGCCATTGGGAGGGTGGCATTGGAAGATTTTGTAAAGAATGCAACAGATAGGGCTGGGAGCATCCCCTTCGCCATTTTTGCAGGGGGAATCCCTTTAGCTTTTAAGAGGATTGGCAATACAACGAAAGCTTGTACCAAGTTTGCAAGAACGACAACTAGGAGATAAAGGGCTAAGCTTTTGAACTCCAATCCTTTCTGTAAATCCCTTATAAATAGGGTCACAAATGCCCAAATCGCAATAGGCATAATCCTAACAATCCAAGAAGTTAGTTTCATAATGGCAGCGAAAAGACTTGAAAACACATCATGAAGCAGTTTTCTCTTTTCATTTGGAAGTGAAAGGACAGCTAAGCTTAGGAAAATTGAAATGAACATGACCCCGATAACATTGTTTTCGATAAATGGAGTGAGGATATTGGAGGGGATGCTATGGATTAAGTGATCCAGGTAGGAAGTTTTTTCAATTCCTAAGTTAACAGGCTGATCTGAAACCACAGAGGTTCTGACAGGATCGATCACAAGGAAAAGTAAAAGAGCGATCGTTGCAGCTAGAACAGTTGTGAGTAAAGTATATTTTACAGTTTTTCGGCCAAGCAGCTTGATTTCAGCGACACTTTCCATTCCTGAAGATGTTGATAATAAGGAAAGAAAGATAATCGGCAAGCTAACAAGTTTTAGAAGATTAATAAAGACTTCTGAGATCTTATCGGCTGCAAAATTGAGGGAGTCAAGATTACACAAGCCAGTGACAATTCCGAGCATAATTGCGATGGAATAAGCACCGTTACCTGCAAAAATCTTTTTTAAATTCATAATTCCCTCATTGTTTACGGAAAAAAGTAATTATACACGTTTCGAGAGTTAATTTCAAGGAGAAGTACAGTAAAACAAGTTGCAAAATAGAGTGCCTATTAACTGCAAAAGGAAACTCGGAGGCTGATCCAACTTGCATTTTAGTATCTTATATTAATTAAATGGTTGGACGGATGGTAATCGTTGCAATCGCGGGCAGGTGGTCACTTTTAATATAGCCTGGTTCTTTTAATAGCTCTGGGTTATTAACGCCTGGAACAACTTCTTCTCTGACAACCAGTTCTGTATCTTTTAACTTTGATTTGGCAGAAACATAATCATACTTTCTAGGAACAAAATCATTTCCATCCATGATTGTTGCATTTGATGCAAGCTTATCAAAAATATAACCTAGCATCTCAAACAGTCGCATTCTTTTTGGATGTAAGTTTGTTTTAGCAGTAGCTTCAGATTTTTGAAATTTTGCAGTTGCATTGGCATCCAATCCCACAATGACAACATGGGCATTTGGATCTTTATCAATAGTCGTTAATGTAAGATCTAGAGATGCATCACCTTTGCCTGGCCCTTCACCATTTTCAGCCTTCGTTCGTGTTAAATACATTTTCTGCCTTTCTTTTGGCTCATCGGATAAAGCCTTTTTGGCGTAATCCGCAACCTGCTTTCTTTGAGCGGTTGCTCCCTTTGCAGCACTACCATCAAAACCTTTCGGATGTCCAGAAACAACCTTCAATTTAAGTCCCGTCTCCTTATGAACTACATCTACTGCCATATCAGGCTTTAATTCATAACCTGCATCATAAAATTGCGTCCTATCTGGAACAAATGTGGAAGAAGCTTTAGCTTGTAGAGGCAATTCAAAAACACTATTTTTAAATGCAAAAGCATGTTCAAATGATCTAATAAGAGTATAACCTTTTTCTTCAAAAAGCTTATACATTTCTCCTGTGTTCCAATTCTCTTGGAGCATTATGATATCTGGTTTCACTTCATCGATTAATTTTCTAAAATGAACTTGGGTTTTTGCTGCGTCAGCTTGGTTTACCTCTTGCCTTTCTGCTTTAATAGACTCTAATTTTTCTCCAACTTCTTTTCTACTCATACCAGGATGGATTTCCCAACCTGTCTCTTTGAGTTTAGATCTTAAGTAAAGAGTTTCCCAATCATGGTATGAGCCTACATTGAAACTGACAACTTTCAGATTAACTTCTTTTTGTAAATTATAAGCAGAAGCTTGTATTCCTTATTTAATTTATAAAAAAGAGAGTGAGGAGGAATCGGACAGCGGACACAGCGGACGTAGCGGACGCAATAAAGACAGCGTCTAAGCTTTTCCGCTTCGTCCGCTATGTCCGCTTCGTCCGCTCCGCTTAAATGAACTTGTTGTGCTGGGAAGCCATAGGCTGGGACTTTTCCCCAAAAATGGCAGACCCTATTCTTAGCACAGTAGCTCCTTCCTCAATGGCTATATGATAATCATGGGACATTCCCATCGATAAGGTGGGAAAGGGGAAATCTTCCCCAGCAATATCTCTCATTTTGTCTCTTAATTCCCTTAAGTTGGAAAAGCAGCGTCTAATAATCGCTTCATCCTCTGTATAAGGCGCCATGGTCATCAATCCATCAACCTCTATCCCCTCCCAGTCCAGAATCTTCTCAAATTCCCGTAACCACTCTTCAGGTCTCATCCCATGCTTTGAGCCTTCTCCAGAGGCATTTACTTCCAACAACACCGACGTAGTAATCTCACGCTCTTCACTGCTTACAGCAATTTTTCGTGCAACCTCAAGGTTTTCAACAGAATGAATAAGATTAAATTTGCCCACAACTTTCGAGACTTTATTTCTTTGAAGATTGCCGATCATATGCCAACGAACATCTTCAGGAGCTTCAGCCATCTTTGGGAGTGCTTCTTGGACTCTACTTTCACCAAAATCAATGCAACCTACACGATAAGCAGAGGAGATATATTCCCAGGGATGAGTTTTGGATACAGCAACAATGGTGATCTCTTTTGGGTTGCGTCCGCAGCGTCGTGCGATGTTAGCAACCGTTTGTTGGACTTTTAGATAGCTGTTAGCAACATCCATTATTGTCTTAATCCTTTAGGTAATCCAAGTATCTCATGTAAAATGACCATATCTTTTTTGTTGGGTAATCTTTTCAGAAGTTCTCTAACAGTTGATATTTCCTTTTTTTGAACTATGTCATAAGCACTTTTAGCATTTGTAGATTTATATGCATCAACATCTTGATAACGCCAATCAAGTTTTGATGCTAATCGACGTGATTCTATTTGTGTGTTTAAATGGCGATCTTCAATATGGGTTTCGATTTTATATTCTGCAAGTTTAGGATTAAATCCAAAGCCTTCACCTGGTCTGTTATAGGGTTTAATAGGAACCTCAGGTAGCAAAGGTTTTGCTGCTACAACAGGTTCTTGAGAAGGGGCTGGAGGAGGCGGAGGCACATATTGAGCATACTCCTCTTCTTCATCTTCATCCTCATAATCTTCCTCGTCCTCTTCATCCTCATTTCGATCCCGTTTGTCCTCATCCATATCACCTTCGAGGGAGCGAATAAACTTCTTAAGCTTTTCTTCTTTTTCGTGTTGTTCACGCTCATACCCTTCCGGATCATTGCGCCTTTTCCTTTCATCTTGAGCTTTGCGGTAGCCCAAGAAGAGAAGGGTAATCAAGCTAACAACAAAGCCAATGAATTCTAGAAGGTTCATGAGCGATTACCTATCGGTTTCTGGCTTTGCGATGGAACTGCGCATATCGGTATCGGCTTGAATATTTTGTAGCCGTTGGTAACCCATGACATCGATCTTTCCTTGACGTAAAGCATCGGCCATCGCCATTGGAACAGCAGCTTGTGCTTCGACAAGTTTTGCATCCATTTCCTTGACTTTAGCAATATTTTCTTGTTCAAGAGCGACAGCCATTGCTCTTCTTTTTTCAGCTTCAGCTTGGGCAATCCTTTTATCCGATTCAGCTTTGTCAGCACGAAGACGTGCTCCAATGTTCTCACCGAGGTTCATCTCTACAATATCAATCGAAAGGATTTGAAACGCTGTAGATGAATCTAATCCTTTTTCTAGAACAAGCTTTGAAATTCTTTGTGGAGATTCTAAGACTTGAAGATGGGTTTCAGATCCCCCGATGGCGCTGACAATTCCTTCTCCAACCCGTGCAATAATAGTTTCTTCAGTGGCGCCTCCAACAAGCTGTGCGATATTTGTACGAACGGTTACACGAGCTTTCACATTGATTTGAATACCATCTTTAGCTACTCCGGTGATAGCTCCGCCTCGTCCTGGGCAATCGATAATTTTGGGATTAACTGAAGTTGCAACGGCGTCGCGAATATCACGTCCAGCGAGGTCAATGGCGGTCGCTCTGCGCCAATCCAAAGGAATATTCGCTTTGTCTGCTGCGATCATAGAACCGACAACTTCGGAAACGTGGCCACCAGCTAAATAGTGTGTTTCAAGATCGTTGACGGTAATATTTTTTAAGCCTGCTTTGAAAAGATTGATTCTGGCATTCACAATGGTTCTGGGGGGGATTTTTCTTAAGCTCATCCCGATAATGTTGAAAAGGGAAATCGGCGTTCCCGAAACAAAAGCCTGAAACCAAAGGCTGATAAATTTCCCTATTGTTGTCATGATGATCAACAGGATGATCGCTATTATCACTGGGAAAATGTAATTTTCTAAAGCAGAATCCCCTGTAGAGGCTGCTGCGAGGATGATCGACATCATAATTTTTTATCCTTTTTCACAAATTTAACAATAAGGCTTTCCCCTTCTCCGTCTATGACGATAACTTTTGCCCCCTTCTCAATATACCCACTTTGGGACAAGGCTTGATGTTGTTCACCATCAATTATAATGTATCCACCGGGTTTTAGGTCAGAGATAACAGTCCCTTCTTTACCAATCGCATTTTTATCATATGTGGAAGCAACATAACCTTCTTGATCATCTTTTGAATAGAAACTCGAACGAGGTATTTTCCAGAGAGCGAATTTTATAATCAACGCAATAGCGGCTAATATCCCAAGAATATAAAGGATGATAGCAAGGATGGATGTTGTTTGTTGAATGAAAAGGATCATACTGACAAACACTAAGATTGCACCAATAGTTCCTATAACGGCTCCAGGAAGGTAAAATTCCAGAAAAATCATCCCCAGTCCTAGAAGTAATATTAAGTAAGGGCTCATCCAATATCTTCTCCGGTTTCTTTTACAATGATCACACTTCCTTCCAATCTAACAACAACAATAGGTGCGTCTTGATCGATAAAGCGCCCGGCGCTCATTGCGTCGTAGATTTTATCATCGATCATAATTTTTCCAGATGGCCGAAGGGAAGAAATTGCTTCACCTTTAGCACCTTTCTGAGGAAGCTGGCTTGGATCTTCTCCGGCGATATACCCATTTTGTTCTGAACCTGTCAAGACAAAGCGTTTAAAAGTTGAAAATGAGGGCATCACATAGCGTGCAAGCAGGGCGATAATAGTCATTCCAACGACAAATGTCGCACTAAGCCATCCTAGCTTTCGAATGAAAGCTTCTCCGGCCGCATTCCAAGTTTTCGTATCCATTTCGAAGTTTACTTCTCCAATTCCTGGAAGCATCAGACCAAATAATCCTGCTAAGAAAAATATAATTCCAATAAATCCAAGCAGACCAAATGTGGGTAGGACAAAAGCCTCAAGAAGGATGATAGCTAAACCTGTGACCAGAAGAATGACTTCGACCCAATTACCGACCTCTAATGCAAAGCTGGAAAGGATAATTAAGAATAAACAAGTGGCCGCAATAGTACCCGGCAATCCTAAACCTGGGTGATTAATCTCGGCGTAAAATCCAAGCATAAGTCCCAAAAAGAGCAAAGAGGAGACAACAGGATTTGACAAGATGTAAAGGAAATAGGTTTTCCAATCCATTCGATAAGTATCGATTTCAGCTTGAGGAATATCTTTGAAAAACTCTTGCCTGAAGATAGGATTTTTTGAAGCAGGCCACTCCCCTTTTGCAGCTTCTTCACTAGTGATTGGAGCTAGTTGAGAAGGTTTTAACAGCATATCAGCAACACCAAATTCTACTAGCTGATCTGCATTGAGAGTTAGCAATTTTCCTTTTGGGGAAATCACCCGATCACGATCAGGCCCGATAGTTTGAATTTGAGATTCACTGTCCAATTTGATAACCTTTCCATGCCTTTCGACTAAAATAAGATCTTTGTCTACCATTTTTTCAGCGATGTCTGGATTACGCCCAAAGAATTTAGCTCTGTTGGCAAAGTCAGCGCGTAAAGCAGAGTTAACTTTTTCAGAAGCTGTTTTCATTTCACCTGAGGTGTCTGTTACAACAGGTTCCGCGGCACCCATACTTCCATCGTTGACTACTGTAATGAATCTAGAGGAATAGGCTAACATGGCGCCTGCAGAGATAGCCCAATTGTTAATATAAGCAACAATCGGGATGTTGAATTGGGTATCCATTTCTTTAAGGGCATCGGAGATTTTTTGCGCGGCGAAAACTTCTCCGCCAGGAGTATTCAATTCTAAAATGATAAAAATCGGTTTTTTCTGCTGATAATAGTCTAATGCTTTTCTGACATATAGCCATGTCGATTGATTGATCCCGTTTGTGCGGTCATCGATTACAATTCTTCCGATGGAGTTTTTGCTATCAAGACTGTAATGGATATGCTGTTTAAGTTTTGCTTCCAGTGATCCTGGGGTGGGTGTTGGAGTTTCTTGAGAGGATTCAGCCTTTTCAACTTTTGGAAAATACCTGGATTTAAAAACATCGCTTGGGATCACTTGAGTAATAATTCCGAGCTCTTTCAACTGATTATGGTTCACAACAAGTGTCGATCCTGCAGAACCTCCGAGTTCAGGATATTTGGCAAATTCATCTGATTTAAACGTGGGGTCAGTCATTGCAGCTGCTATTAACCTTAGCAGTGGTGCTTTAGGATTATTGAGGGGAATTAAACTAATGACTTGGTTACGAAGAATATTTGCAGGAAGAATGTTTTCAGATCCAAGTGGAATGTCTCCCCATGAGACAAAAACTGAGGTGGCAAGTTCGTCAGCGATTAAAGGTAGAATGGCAGCAGGTCCGATAGCGTTGTCATTAATATAAACTTGGACTTTGAGATTTTCTTGTGTTTTTCTTTCGTAAATTCTTTTTGCAAAATCTAATACTGAAAGAAGATCCCCCGAAGTGGAGTTAACTTCAATTAGAAAAGAACCTTTGAATTTTTCTGATTTTTCCTGAGCTGCTGCGATCTCATCTTTTCCAAGGTAGCCCTTAAGGCTAATTATATTGGCTTCAACTCCGTGTAAATAAAAAGAAATAAAAAGAGAAGCAAGCAGAATCAGATAATGAAAACATCGGGTAAAATACATGTATGTCCTTGATTGACTGTATTCTTTCTAACAAAGCGCATGAAAACTATCAATAGATAAGAATTAACTCCTGCCCCGTGCAGTGCCCGACATTTTTTTACCGAGCATAACAGGGCGGAAACGTCTCACGAGCGCAAAGGGTTAGGATATAGTCTTAAGGAAGTTTAGCACGAGATCCCTAGTGCGATGAAGACTTATTTCATCATGGGCTGAAGTTAGGAACCAGGCTTCCTGCTGCAAAGGAGGGATGTATACTCCACGTTCAAACATATACCTAAAGAATTTTGCATAGGTGTTCAAATCAAGTTGCAGTGTATCTTCACGATTAGAAACTTTTTTCTTTCCAAAGAAAATTGTCATCATGGACCCCACTCTCTGAACGCAAGCATTTAAATTATTACGTACGATGTATTCATTCACCGGCTCGGCAATTGCACGCATCTTGGCGTCCAGCTGTTCATAAAATCCTGGTTTATCCAATAACAGGAGAGCCTGATAGCCGGCCTCCATTGCTACTGGATTACCTGATAATGTTCCGCTTTGGTACACGGGGCCTAATGGGGCTAAAAGATTCATGATTTCCTTTTTTCCACCAAAGGCAGCCGCGGGAAATCCTCCTCCAATCACTTTGGCAAGGCATGTGAGATCCGGTTTAATGCCATATTTCTCTTGGGCTCCTTTCAAGCCTACCCGAAAACCGGTCATCACTTCATCAAAAATCAATACAGCGCCATGTTTGTTTGTTTCTTCTCTTAGAGCATTGAGAAAGTCTTGTTCGGGTTCAATGACTCCCATATTTCCAGCGACCGGTTCCAGTATGACACCTGCAATTCTCCCTGCATATTCCGGGCTATTAAATATTTCACGAACCATTTTAGCATCATTGTAAGGCAATAGGATCATCTGTTTTGTTACGGTATCAGGAACCCCTGCAGAGCTGGATGTCGGTGATAGGAAAGCTACACCTGAACCGGCTTGAATAAGAAAGAAATCAGCATGGCCGTGGAAATTGCCTGCAAATTTAATGATCAAATCTCTCTTTGTGTATCCTCTGGCTAGACGAACAGCACTCATCGTTGCCTCTGTTCCAGAGGAAACAAACCTGATTTTTTCAATACTCGGCATGATCTGGGTAATTTTGCGAGCCAGCTTTTCTTCGATAGAGGTGGTGATTCCAAAAGAGGTGCCCATCATTAGACGTTTTTGTACAGCATCCAAGATTGTGGGATGGCTATGGCCATGGATAATCGCTCCCCAGGAGCAGCAATAATCTATATATTCATGACCATCAACATCATACACCTTGTCTCCATCGGCGCTTTCTGCGATTAGAGGGAGTTGTCCCATAGCTGCGCAGGCTCTTACAGGGGAATTAACTCCGCCGGGGATGACTTCGCAAAGATCGGCATATACTTTTTCAGATTTGGGGCGGTGAGGCATCTGTTTCTCCATTTAGCATTGAAGTAGCACTATAGGTCTAAAAGGAGAATTTAGCAATCTTTCTATAACATAAATTAAATTTTAATAAAATAAAAACTATTAAATTAATAATACATCTGTGCTATTATTGTATTAGCTGTCTTAAAAAGACTTATTACAATTCAAGTGAAAAACAGCTTTAGAAATACTTTTCTAGTAAAAAGTGGGGTTATTATGAGCGGCCCTGAAATAGAAGCCATAAAACCTGTTATCAATCAAGATAGATTCAATCAATACGTCTACAATCAGTCGAAGCTAGAAAGTGCAAAAGAGAAAGGCACAATCTGGAAGCTAAAAATTGAAGATGGACAGGTGGTTGAAAAAACTAACTTTGAATTTATCACTTCTTGGTTCAAAAACTTACTCTCCCCTTCAGAATCTAATCAGATCAGTTATGAATTACTTTCAAAACAAGTGAAGAATCTCGATCCCAAAGTAATCCAAATTAGAGGACGCGAATATATTCCAACCTTGCAGGATATGAAAATGGCTAAAGTTAGTGAAGAAGAAATGACAAGAGTGTTAACTCATTCGAAACTTACAAATGTTATTAAGGAAAAAGCATGGACTTCAATCAGTGCACACGAAGTGGAAAACGTTCATAGAACTATTGGGACGATAGCGGCTGATAACCTTCCGAGGTTGAAAAAAAAGTTTAATTCCCTTTATACAAATGCAGCTGAAATTGGGCATCGATACAGAGCAATCATTGATGAAAAATCCTCCCCTGAACTTGTTCTAGGGAAAAGAATTATTGTAGCGAATAGTACCAAAGTTGATGAACTTCGAAACAAATTATATCAGGAATATGCTGAGGAATTATTAAATGATCCAGATTTAAAAAAATCAAAACTCAACGAAGAAATTATTCAAATAAAGAAAAGCGTTAAAGCCGCAATAACAGATCCCTCCACTTCCTTGCAGATTGATTCATTATTGGTCAAAAGAGCTGTAAAATTAGCCAGAGATAATTTTCCTGAGTTCTTTTCTGAAATTAATGAAGATCTTAGCAATCTTTCCCCGGATAGCTATGCATTTAGATTAATTTCAGATATTTTATATGCGCAACCTGTCAATCAGGGTCACCCTGACATCGATTATTTGAAATACTTGCATCAGAATTTGGATCATCACATAAAACAGGCTGAGGAAAAACATGCCAAAAATAGTGACAAGGAGCCTATTTCTCAAGGAAAACTTATCGATGAAGTTTTAAATGGCGTTGAGTCTCTGCTTATACCTCCTAAACGAGAACTCAAGCAAGCAATTAGCAACTACATTCAAGATTACGTGTCAAGAAAATCAAATCCCTCTGAAAGAGTAAAACCTTTCGTTAATTACTTTGATGATTCAATGCTGAGTAAAGCCGCAAATGAAGTTGTTTTTGTTAATAACCGTCTTGCAGAGAATATTTCGAACCATAAAGTGGATTTGATCAGAAATCAAATCCGAGGGGAATTTGAAGGGAATTTATTAAATAATTATAAAGCTATCCACCGAGTTGTAGAATTGGCCCGTGAAAATTATCCTACCTATTTTCAATCGGTAAAAAGCGATCTTAGTGATTTAAAAGTGGATAGTCCTGCTTATAAAATTCTTTCCCAGATTCTCGGTGACAACTGGAATGTAGATGAAGCTCAAGTCGTCATTCAGGATGTTTTAAAAGATTGGGGCAACAGAGATCTTTCACCCAACGATGTCAAAGAACTTGTACGGGCAAAGCTTGACGCCCAAAGGAATAAGGCTAATACTTCCAATGTTCAATTATTGCTTTTCGAATATATTGATACTGTCTCAGCATCCAATCCAGCACGATTAAAGCAGGCTTTTCAATTTATTGTAGACCAACATCCTGATGAAGTTGAATTATTTAAACCGTTGAATGAAGAAACTTCTTTGCTACCTTTATTAAAATTGAACGAAAATCCTAGAATTCGCTCTTTGCTAGCTTTGCGGGAATCCAATTTGGAGCAAAAAAATTTAAGCCATTTGAATGCTCTAACAATTGCAGGAGTTTTGCACTCCTATTTTGCAGATCAATTTAATAAAGGTGAAAATTTAAACAATGCGCCTTCCATCGCTCAATATGGTAAAGCCCTAGCTCTTATTGAAAGGTTTATGCCTGATATTTATCAATCTATTGGCAATACAAGAGATCAGAGGCCCGCAGCAGCAGTGATTGCAAGAATTATTTGGGGCGATATACCTCCTCTAGGTGCAGTGGATGAGGCAGGAAATTTCCGATACGAAGGGTATAATAGCTTTGAGCAGAATTATGTATTAAGACTTCCGGAAGGACAAACCTTTGTTGAATTTTACGTAAAGGATCTTGACTTTGGGACACGTGAAAATGCCGAACGCTATATCAATTTTTTTAGAAATCTGCCCTATAGGGAACTTCAGCAGGCAGGTGTAACTTTTCCGGTTAATGAAAATGAGATGGGTCAGATAAAAATTGGCGACCATACTTATGCAATCAATCTTACCTATGAAGGGAGACATCAATTATACCTGGATTCGACTATCTCTGAAACTCCTCAAGTCCTGGGAAGGCAGCTTGAATATCTTATGGAACATTTTGCCAATAATATAAAATCATTTGAATCTATTGATCTTTCTTCAGTCAATGATATAAGTCAAATAAAACAGATACTTAACCTATATAAGAAAGAAAGAAGTTATAATTTTGATTCAGAAAACATAGAAAAGTTATTTGCGATTCCAGAAAACGATAAGCAAGCAATTTTGCGGAAAGCAGGAAATCAAAATAGCGAGCTAGTTTTAGCCAAAGCTCAGCAACTAAGAAATTTTTACATCCTCCAATACATCATTGGACAAAACAAATTCTTTAGCGTCGAAGGAGCATTAAGGCAATATACAAGGGATAACATCAATGGCGTGGCGATGCCGGTTATTCTTCCTACTGGAGAACAACTTTTTAAACCAGGAGATCCTACGGAAAAGATTGAACATGACGCGAGAAGTTTACGCGATTTGATTTTAAAATCTTTTGAGAATATTAACAAAAGAGAATTGGATAATCTCATCCTAAACAATCAAAGATATGCTGCAGCGAACGGACTAAAAGCAGCTCCCTCTTATGAAGAATTTAAGGCCCTCTTTGAATCCCATATTCTTTCCCAGAATGGAGAAGCAAGGCTGAAACTCTTTTTAAAAGGATTAAAAATTGAAGAAGATAGACTTTTGGACCTTTCTCAGAAAACAGGATTATCAAAAGAGGAAATCGAGGGTCTTTTATATCACCAGTATATGAAATTTATGCTGGTCTGTTCTCAAGCTTTAATGAATTTACCTTCCTATGCACCTTTAGTCCAAAGTAATAAAAATACAATGATTCGGTATTTTCAATCGCAAACCAATTTGGACGATCCTCCTGTACCTGTATTCAACCCGCAAGGAGCTGGAGTCTTATATGTAAATGATGATTTAACACAACTCAACGCTAAATTTCGTTATAAATTCATTTCCGGGGAATTCGAAGGGGAAGGTTTATCGACTAATATGGAAGTTTCTTTCACTTTAAGTCCAAATTCTCCTATATCTATGAAGAGCAAGGTAGATTCAGATAATAGAATCTCACCTGCAGGGTTAAAACGGGCTTTGAACAAGGAAAATCCTGTTGAAGTAGTCGCACCTATGGTTGATGAATCTATTTCCAAGCAAAATTCTGCTAGTTCCTATGACAGTAAGCTGCAAGTGATCATTGAGCCTTAAAGCTATAGAATGTAAAATCCTTTCTGGTTTCCCTCTATGAATTTCTATATATTTTGACGTGAATCAGCTGCTTCATTACCATGCGGGTAATGAAATTTAAAACGAAAATTATGAATGATTAGCGGTATACTTGACTTACTCGCGACGCTCGGTGACTTTTTCCTAATGATTGTTCGAGTCATTATTGTCACCCTTCGACGTCCTCCCAATTTCAAACTTATACGGGATCAGCTTTTTGATATTGGGGTGATGTCCTTACCTGTAGTGGCTATCACAGGCTTTTCTACTGGGATGGTTTTGGCTGCGCAAGCGTACTTCCAATTATCTGATAAAGGTTTAGCAAGCGCAACAGGACTTATGGTCGCAAAGGCAATGCTCGTGGAATTGGGCCCTGTATTGACAGCTTTCATGGTGACAGGACGTGTTGGAGCAGCAATGTGCGCAGAGCTCGGAACAATGCGTGTTACAGAACAAATCGATGCTCTTCGTTCTATGGCAGTGAATCCTTTGAGATACTTGGTAGCCCCACGCTTTATTGCGGGAATGTTGATGCAGCCTCTTTTAACGATATTCAGCTCCATTATGGGGATCATGGGAGGTTATCTTATTGCCGTTTATTACTATAATATGGCTCCCACTTCTTACCTCGACCCTATTCCCATAAATGTTACAACTTTTGATTTTGTCAGCGGGATGGTCAAGGCATTTGTATTCGGCGTGATCATTGTCACCATTTCATGTTACAAAGGGATAAACACTCGTGGAGGTGCCGCTGGGGTCGGAAGATCTACAACGAATAGCGTTGTGATCTGTTATTCCGTCATTTTGATTGTCAACTTCTTGCTTACCTTAGGATTGAATAGCTCCTACAATTGGATCAACGATACGTTTGATGGAGGAGACTACTAATGGCGGAGAAGAAGGTATTGATTGAAGTTAGAGAGCTTTGGAAAAAATACGGGAAGCTTGAAGTTTTAAAAGGTCTAACTCTTGATATTTTCGATGGGGAAACTCTTGTTATTCTCGGAAGATCTGGAGTAGGGAAAAGCGTTCTCCTTCGTCAAATTATAGGAATTGAACGCCCTGATAAAGGAACGGTGGCAATCGATGGCGTTGTCGTCTCCAATATGCCAGAGAATAAGCGTGTCAAGTCAGTTAAAGAAATGGGCATGCTCTTCCAAGGCTCAGCCATGTTTGACTCCATGACCGTTGGAGAAAATACAGCATTTTATTTAAGACAGCATCATCAACGTTATAAAGAAAAAGAGATTCAAGATAGGGTCGCCGATGCTTTACAAATGGTAGGCCTTGAAGGCGCACAAAACAAAATGCCGTCTGACCTTTCCGGCGGAATGAGAAAACGAGCAGCCCTTGCGAGGTTGATCGTCTACCGCCCAAAGATCATTTTGTACGATGAGCCAACAACCGGATTAGATCCGATTACATCTATGCAAATCAATGAGTTAATTGTTAAAACACAAAAAGAACTTAATGCTACTAGCATTGTCGTGACACATGACATTAAGTCCGCCATGGAGGTGGGAAACCGTCTAGCTTTTCATAACGACGGAAAGATTGCACAAATCGCTCCGAAGGAAGAGTTTTTCAAAATAGATGATCCTATGTTACATGGTTTCTTAGAGAATGCTATACTCACTCCAAAATATGTGGAGGAAATTCAGCATGGGGAGAATAACAAGAAATGATTGATCAAGGTAAGAATATCCTGATTGGAGTTTTTGTAGTTGCAGCATGCGCAATAGCTGTATTTATGCTACTGTTTCTACACCCCACTGTTGGAAATGAAGGAAAAATCTTAAGAGTACGTTTTGCCAACATCGATAAAGTCAATTTGGGAACGCGTGTGACCTATGCTGGTAAGCCTGTTGGAGAAGTCGTAGACATTAACGAAGTAGAAACTCTTGCCGATCCCAGGGTAGCTCATGATGGATTTATATACCCTTATGAACTGGTTTTAAAGGTAGATACAGGAGTTAACGTTTACAATACTGACGTTGTTTCATTGAAAACATCAGGGCTATTAGGCGAAAAATCTGTTGGTATTACTCCTTTACCTCCCCTTCCTGGACAGGTTGTTAGAAATGTCGACAAAGAGACTTTGTATGCGAATGAAACAGGTTCAGTAGAAGAAACCTTAAAAGAATTTAAAGAGCTTTCAGATAAATTTGAGCAGGCTTTAGACTCCGTCAATCTGTTTTTCAAAGATATCAAGGATACTCAGTTAATCGAAAAAATTTCCAAAATTGCGAACAATGTCGAAGAGATTACTACCACTTTGAATAAGCCGAAACAGTTGGAAGATATACTGTATAATATCCAAGAGTTCGCAAACAATATTGCAGCATTTTCAAAAAGAATCGATGGAACATTTACGAAATTCGACAACTCGATGGATAAACTCCAAGATGCCATGGTCAACTTAAAAGCAATTTCCGAAGATGGTAAAAAAGTGTCTGAAGACCTCGTTGCAATCACAGGAAACGTAGCTGCCGGAAGAGGAACATTTGGTAAATTGTTAATGGGGGATGATTTTTATCTGCGTACTACCTCGATCCTGAGCAAAGTTGAAACCTTGGCAGATGATGTCAACCACTATGGTATATTGTTCCATATGGATAAAAATTGGCAGAGGTTGCGCGCAAGAAGAGCGAACCTTTTATACAAACTTTCTTCACCGCAAGAATTCCGCAACTTTTTCAATGATGAGATCAATGAGATCACAACATCCTTGTCAAGGGTATCAAGAATTTTGGAAGAGACCGAAGCACAATATCCTTGCGGAATACTTCTCGAAGATTATAACTTTAGCAAAGTCTTTGCTGAACTCATGCGTAGAGTCAGCGAGCTAGAAGAAAACCTACGACTCTATAACACCCAACTGGTTGAAGCGAAAGTGGAACAAACGGAACTCACTCCTGATTGTTGTACAGAATGCTGCCAATAAGGAGCCTATATGGAATCGATGCCCTACTCACGTCTTGAAAAAGGGACCTTCATGATCGCATCTCCCGATATCGACACAGGGATATTTTTCCGTTCAGTTGTTTTAATTTGCGAACATAATCCCAATGGTTCTTTTGGATTGGTTGTGAATAAGAGTTTAGATTTGGAACTACCGGAAGAGATTGTCAGCATCACCAATATGGTAAATCCAAAGGTCGGAATTCGTGCCGGAGGGCCTGTCCAGACAAATCAGATGATGTTGCTTCACACTTCCGATTCTATTCCACAACAAACCATGAAGGTGTGCGAAGGGGTCTATTTGGGAGGAGATTTGCAATTCTTGCATGATGTCTTGAGCAACGAGGCAGGTCCAGCAATCCATCTTTGTTTCGGCTATGCAGGATGGGGTGCAGGACAGCTTGAGAGAGAGTTTTTAGATGGTAGCTGGGTTCTACATCCAGCTTCAGAACAACATATCTTTGACGTGCCTGCCGACAAATTGTGGCAGCATCTATTAAGGGAAATGGGTGGGCGTTATGCTACCCTGTCGATGATTCCTGAAGATCTTTCTGTGAACTAACAGCGGACACAGCGGACACAGCGGACATAGCGGACATAGCGGACACATCGGACATAAACGGTAACCTTTCCGAGGCCAGCAAACAAAAACCGTAGCTTTTCCGCAGGCGTGGAATGCGGTGGCGGAGCGAATGCGGAGCTACCGCATTCCACGCCTGCGGAAAAGCTACCGCTTTTTTTTGCTCGGCCTCGGAAAGGCTACCGTTTTGTCTGCTATGTCCGCTGTGTCTGCTATGTCCGCTATGTCCGCTTCGTCCGCTTTGTCCGCTTTGTCCGCTTTGTCCGCTATGCGTGTTCTTTGTCTTAGCTAGGCGTTTGTGTTTAAAGCTTTAATTTTGTATTGTGCAAGCCGTTTGTTCAACCCTAACCAAGGATACTCAAATGGCTTTACCTCCAGGACCAGCACTTCCATCCTATCCAACATTAACACTAAGCGTTGACGATTTACCTATAGCTGAACCAGCAAAAACTACAGATGCTACATTCCACACAGGAGATCCAGCTGTCGCTTCTGCACAATATGATAGATACAAATTTGAAATTACTCCTCATACTGGCGTTCAAAGACCTGAATGGGCAAAACAATATCTAAGAACCATGCCCGCATTACCAGTTGATAAATACTCCAATTCACGTCCACAAGAAGCTGTTACAAATCACATGAAATTGGACTTCAAAAAAATTAATTTTGATACGCAAGAAATCGAAGCAAGTGTCACATATAGCTATGATAACAGAAAAAATGTTGATACTTTGGTTTTGGATATTTACGGCACACCGACTCCCAAAACAGAAACTTCAGAAGCAAGGAGGGCACCGATTGAAGTTGAACGAGTCTTAGTCAACGGTGAACCTGTTAAATGGTCAATAACAAAAGTTTGTGATCACAAACCTGACGCGCTTGAAATTGCAATTCCAAAAGATAAAAGAACTGGTGAAGTGCAAATCGGATACAAAACCACTCCGTCATCGCAAGGCCTTTTTTGGAGAAAACCTGAAGAAACTTATGGCAAAAAATATCCCATGCTCTTTACTCAAGCCGAAGCAATTGATGGTGCTCATTTTATTCCAGGGCAGCATTCTCCACAGGTACGAATGACCTATAAAGTAAATGTGAATTCCCCTGATCCAGCGCTCATGGTTATCGGAAGCTCAATGACCAATCCTGTCTCTCCTACGGCTGACGGCAAGTACACAATGGAAATGAGACACCCAGTTCCACTTTATCTCCTTGGGATTGCAATAGGAAACTTTAGATGCCATGAATATGACAATCGTGCAGGAGTTTATGCCGAACCCTGTGTACTTGCAAGTGCCGCTATGAAATTTGATAGGCTCCCAAAAATTTTGGAGAAAACAGAGCAAATTCTTGGACCCTATCAATGGGTTAACTATCGTCCTGTATTATTAACATACTCTTATCCATTTGGCGCCATGGAGCATCCTTGTTGCAGTTTTCTTGCTGGAGATAATCAAGATAGAATTTATGTAATCATTCATGAGCTCATTCATTCATGGCTAGGAAATTGGACCACTAATTGCTGTTGGGAAGAATTAATTTGGAATGAAGGCTTTACTACCTACGTTCAAAGCCTCGTTCAAAGAAAAATTCTTGGAGAGGATATGGATGCCGTAATTATGAATGGCACGATTAAAAGTGCTTTACGCTCGATGAAGGATTTTAAAGAAAAAAATAAGCTTCATAACACAAAATTATGTAGGGAACATGTAGAAGAGGTCATTGATATTACTGCTATTCCATATGCAAAAGGAGCTCTTTTCTTTATGGTGCTTGAAAAGGCTATGGGAACAGACAAAATGATGAAATTTATCACCGATTACTCAAACGATTTTGCATTAAAATCGATGTCAAAAGATCGATTCTTAGGCTATTTAAAAGAATGGTTAAAAAATAACAATGTGACTTCAGATTTCGATAAATTTATGACAGATAATTTAATCGAAGAATGGCTTTCCGGGGAAGGGATTGGATTTCCTAAAAACTGCCCTGAAATTAAATCTAAGCTATCAGAAAAAATTAATCAGGTTGCAGAAAAAGTCGCCAAAGATGAGGACATTAGTGTTGAATTTGCAGAATTTAAAGCTCAAGAGCCTCTCGTTCTGCAAAACTTCTACTTTGCTTTGGAAGGTAAAGTCACTAAAGAGCAGCTCATTAAGCTGGATGAAACTTTTAGAATTACTGAAAGCGAAAGAAATATATTGATCTTAGCAGGTTGGGCTCCTTTATGTGCATCAGTGAATTATTTAACTGATAAGACAAAAGAAATGATTCAATACTTTATCGAAAAAAGACAGAGTGTGAGTTACACCAAACAAATCGCAAATTATTTAATCAAAACACCGGAAGGAGTAGCATTACTAGAGAAAATTTACAAAGAGTCTTCTTTGGATGCAGCGATTAACGATCTTTTAAAGAATACTTTATATCCTTAAAAAAAGAGACTAAGGAAGATCCAAAAGTTGCGTAATACACTGTAGGGGCGGTAGCGGCGGGTTCCTACCCGTGGCTACCGCTATTGCCTTGCGCTGGTTAGAATATAGATAACCTAAATGGGGAAAGTATGCTTTGTCCTTGTGGAAGTGGCGAGATGTACTCAGAATGTTGCGGAAGGTACCATAAAGGTGAACTTCCAGAAAAAGCTGTTCAACTAATGCGTTCGCGCTATTGCGCTTATGCAAAAGATTTACCAGATTACATTATCGAAACGACCCACCCTGATAATCCCAATTACTTAAAAGATAAAGCTGCCTGGAAAAAATCGATTCGCCATTTTTCGCGGAATACTCTTTTTGACAAACTGACTATATTAGATTTCGAAGATGGAGAAAATGAGGCTTACGTTACTTTTAAGGCCGAATTAAGAAATCAAAACAGGGATGCTTCTTTTACAGAACGAAGCCGTTTCCAAAAACTTAATGGCCGATGGCTTTACCATTCTGGCGAGATGTCGTAGTCTATTATCCTGTATTATATTTAGTGAAAGCTCTCAGTTGATCATCGTTGTAATAGTTTGATAAATTTAGTCCTTCAAAGTGTTTTTGAAGTTGTGCGTAGGGTACCTTACTGGTTTTGATACAACTTAAAATTATGTACTCCACCATTGTTTTTGAAACAAAACTCAAAAATCTCATGGAATAAGTTTGAACAATTTCAGCAAAAGATAGATTTTCGATTTCTCTTAAAAATTTTCTTCTTAAATCATCAATACATAAATATGTAAAATTCGTTTCGCCATTCCTTAATGTGATGAGTTTATCATCTAGCATTTGCCAAAAGCCATCACCATGTATAGCGATTAAACCTTTGACACCTTTAGCTAAAAATTGATCCATTAAGTATTCACCGATCGCTTTTTGATCTAATACCTTTGTAAAGCCCTGTTCCTTAAGTTCTTTGTAAGAAATGTCTTTGTTGATGCGTAATTGACTCGCAAAAATTTGAGCATAAGTTATTGTTGATACATCACCTGAAATAATAGGACTTACAATTTCTCTATTTTCGAAATGGTCAAATATCATTCTGGGAGTGAGAACTCCTTTTGAATCTCGAATGCTTTCAATTTCTTTGATGGCTAACTCTTCAAGCGCTTTACTTTGAACAAAGCCATTCCCAAGAGTAAATCCCCAGGGATTATTTTTAGCTACGTCTTCTGGAAATGCAAACGGAATAAAACTTCTCACAACATCGCTATAAGATAGATTTTTTGTACGAACATATTTAATGAACTTTTCTGTGAGTTCTTTTTCAGAGAAAATGTCCTTTAAAAATCCAGGTTCTGGATTTGGATACTTTTTCATGAAATCTTCGAAACTGAGATTTCTATCGATTTCTCTAATTTCTTTGAGCTCTTTCGGAGTAGTTTTTCTAATAAAATAGATTCCGCTGCCAGCCACACCCACAGTCACAATTGTTAACATAAGGCTTCCTCCAATCCCAACACCCTTTAAAAGAGGTGAACCCGTATGGAAGTTACTTATGGTGTAATAGACTACACCTGCTGTTGCAAGAGCTCCTATACCTCCTAAAACAGAGAGTACACCACCAATAGTTTTTGAATTTCTTTCCTTGTGCAAGAGAGGAGGAGGATTGGGTATTATGGAAGAGGGTTCAAAACCGTTTGTATATTTAAAATTTTAATTTGACGTTGAACTGGCTGCTGACATGGCTCTCCTAAAAATTATTTCAACTATTATAAATCATTTATGTTAAGAAACGATAAATATTGCGCGCAGCGCACTACTAAACAATATGCCCGAAGCGCCTTGGGCGCTTCGGGCATAGAGTAATTTTACTATTTAGGGGGGAGATTAATAGGCTGGTAACCTGGAGGGGGTTCTGCCCCTGGTACTGGAATAGGCTGTGGTAATGGAACTGGCCCATCAATGGCATCAGATAAACTTGCTCCATTTGTTGCGATTACTTCAACTTCATCTCTCTCACGTTCACTTTCTGCAGCTAGTCTTGCAGCTTCTCTTTCTGCAAATTCATCAGAATTTTTACCTTGATATGCTGAGGCCGGTACTTCTGAACTCATTGAAGGAGCAATAAATTTACGGAATTCTTGATCGATCTCATCATATTTTTGTTTAAGCAAAGTGTCAGCTTGCTCACAAGCTGCAACTCTTATCATGTCAGCTTGTTTTATTGCCTTGTCATATTTCTGTTTGACCCAACCATTTTCTGCTTTTGTTAATTCCTGTTGCGCAGTTGTCAACTCTCCTCCTAATCTTCCAGATGACTCCGCAAAATTTGAATTTAACGTTTCAATTCCTCCCATGATTTGAGCTGTTGCAATTAAATACTGCTGTTTGGCCTTCCATGCAGCTCTCTTTTGCGCATATTCTGTTCTAACAGCTTCTTGGGCAATCCTCAATGATTCTTCTTGAGATCTCGTATGAACTGGCCGTCCATGAGCTCTCAAATTTGCACCACCTTGAAGTTGTGCAGTCTGCATACGAGTACGAGCTTTTTGCATTTTAGAATTATTATGTGTGACTGCCGTAGCAGAGCTGGCCATTTGCAAATTACGCAAGGCCTCTGCTTCTCTTCTTTGTAATAATTCAAATCTTCCTTCATAAGATCTTTGGCTATTGAACACCTTAACTCCATAAGGGTTCCTAAGCACAGATCTGTTGTAAATTGTTCTAAAATGCACTAATTGCAATTCCAATGCTGCCTTATCTGTTACATATTTAGATTTATTTTTTGCAATTCTAGCATTTACTTCTTGAATTCGCTCCTTAAAAGGTTTTAAGTCATTTTCGCGCACACTTTCAGCAGTAGCGACAGCTGCATCGTAAACTCTTCGAGCTTCATTTTTTTGAGCAGTATTATCAGCCACTGCATTATCATACAAACATGCAAAACCGTGCAAATTCCATTTATGCTCTGCGAGGTTCACTACGTCCATTTTATATAAACTATATGGCCAGCAAAATGAAAATTGTACCAGAGTTTTAATCATACACTCTTTGATAAGAGGGTCGGTTTTAGAGATATAACTAAAGACATCTATCTCTTTAAAATGATCCTTAATTTGATCATACCTTAAATCCTTGTCCATAATGTCATTAATGATAATAGCCTTTACATCATCTTTGTCGACAATACATGTAATTTCTGCACCATAATTTTGTATGATGTCTTTATAGGTGTATTTGTTAGCTCTCGCTTCTTCACGGACAGCAACCCTCAGTTCAGGAATAAAGAGTTGTGCTCCATTTGAATCAACAGCTTTTCTTTGCTGTTCGCTAATATCAATGACAACTCCTTCTTTAATCATGGCATAAAAGCTAGGACCATGGGAGTTCTTAAAGTTGGTAAAGTTACGCTGATGAATATTTCTAAATTGGTGCGCAAGTCCAACTCTTAAGCATTCATTAGGAACAATTCCTTTGAGATAGGCTTTCATTTGCCCATAATCGTATGAATTTGCAGCACTTTCGAAACTATTTTGGAAATCGGTCCATTTGACAACTCCATTCCTTAAAGGATTTGTTATTCCTTTTCTGTCATAATGAAGTTGAATTTGTTCAGGTGAGATCCAGTCTGGATGATTAGATATAGAACAATAAGACCGGATTTCAGCTTTTGCCCGCTCTTCCAAAACTCTAAGAGGAACAAAGGAATCATCAAATTTTATGCCCCATGGATTGAGTGAACGGTCCATCGATGGATGGTTACCGTAGAAAGATTGAACAATTTTGCTGTAGTCCCAGTTCTTTACATATTCTAGGAACTTTTCAGCAAGTTTCTGCTCGGAAATAATATTTTTAATCACTTGTGTAGGATATCTATTTAAAATCTCTTGGAAAGTGTAATTATTTCTTTCAATTTCTGCTTTGACTTCATTGCAAACTATTGGATCCTTCCAATAAGTTTTTTTAATAAAATAAATCCCTGTACCTATGCCAGAGAGACCTACGACGACCATCCCAGCGCCACCTCCAACAAGCCCTTTAAAGAGGTTGGAAGAAGGTGAATATTTTAATGCGGTGAATGTGATAAGCCCTACAGCTCCCAAGGTAGCCAGTGCACCAAGGCTTGTTAAAACAATTCCTAGCTTGGTTCCGTTTTCACGCTTCTGAAACGTTGTTGGATTTGGTCTAAGCGGTTCAATCTCTAAAGCTCTAATTCGCTGAGGGGCGGACATAATGGCTCCATAATTTGTTTTTTTGCGAGAAGTATACAAATTGATTATTAAAAAACTGTTAAGAAGCGATTAATTTTAGGCAAATTAGAGATACTATATCTCTAAAAATGATTTCTTGAATTCTTGGCGATAGTTTTTAAAAAATAGCTTGTAGTCCAAGCTCTAAAATTAACCACGGAGTGCAGGGAGCACACGGAGGAGGACAAGGAATTTAACAGTATGTAGATGATGAAGAGGATAAAAAGGATAAGATAATGGGGTTAGGTAAAAAGCTTCCGAGGGATTGCGCAGAGCTTTTTACCTAGCCCATCCTGTTAAATTGTTTATCCTGCCCTCCTACCTATCTTGTTTTTCTCCGTGTGCTCCTGGGTTGATTGGAGAGTTTGGACTACAAGCCCTAAAGGTCGAGTTGAGCTTCTAGGATGTTGGGTTCTTCGGTAGGAAGGACTTTAAAACCTAGCCGACGGCTGATTTTGATCATATTTTCATTTTCAGAAAGGATGTGAGCATAAATCCGTTTGATATGCTCTTTTTTAGCAATATCGATCAGATATTCGAGTAATTTAGTGCCTAGTCCTAAATTATGATATGCGTCGACAATTGTGATCTTATATTGGGCACTGTCGGTTCCGGGGATACGGCTTAGACGTCCAAAACCAATGATCTTGCGTTCATTTGTTTTAGAATCAGTCAATTCTGCCACAATACCAAATTCACGGTCATAATCATTAAATATAATTCTTATGAGCCGTTCGTGGGCAGTTCTTTCATCAAGAGTCAAGAATTCAAAATATCTTTGCCTAACGCTATTCTCCGAAAGCTCTTTGTGGAACGCAACTACCCTTTCTTCATCTTCAGGAAGAATAGGCCGAAGGACAATATCTTCTCCATTTTTCAGCTTCCATTTCAGTATATACTCTGTGGGGTAAGGGCGTATCGCCAGCTTAGGCAGTTCATCTTTCTTTTCAAAGAGAACTACACGTGCATCCAATGCAATGATTTCTTCCGCAGAAGCTAGTAAGGGGTTGATATCACACTCTTTGATCCAAGGATTTTCCACAATTAACTGTGAAAACCGCATAAGAATATCTGTTAACTTCTCGATATCGACGGGTTTACGACCACGCACACCCTTTAAAGCTTCGAAAATCTTTGTTTTCTCCATCATATTTTTAGCCAGATTGGCATTGAGTGGAGGTAAAGCAAGCGCACGGTCTTTGAAAACTTCGACTAATTGGCCTCCAGTTCCGAAAAGCAAAACAGGACCAAACTGCGGGTCTACAGAGCTTCCAAGAATAATTTCATAGCCGTCGAGTTTTACCATCCGTTGTACGGTAACGCCTTGAAAATGCTTTTCTCCAGCCGCTTTAGTCACACTTTCCTTGATCTCCTTGAAAGCGTTTGCCACATCTTGCGATGTCCTTAGGTTAAGTTTTACTCCACCTACATCTGTTTTATGAGTAATCGTTTCAGAAAATAGCTTGAGAACGATTGGAAAACCGATTTTTTCAGCGATCTTTTGAGCTTCTTCGGGAGTCTTCGCGACGTATGTTTCGACAACAGGAATCCCATAAAGGGCTAAAAGTCTTTTGGACTCCTCTTCAGTGAGCAAAGTTCTCTTTTCACGACGAGCATTATCAATTAAGGTCTTGGCCTGTTCGCGAAAATCTGAATCCAAATTGAACTCTGTTAAAAGTTCTTTTCCAGAAGGCGCTTCATAAAGGTTTTGGATATTCTGGTTGTATTTCCACATGGTTCCGAACGCTTGAGCAGCATCGTCGGGATAGGCAAATACTGGAATATTGGCTTTCGATAAGATTTCCACACCATTTTTAACAGAGTCTCCACCCATCCAGCTTGCTAAGATCGGTTTGTCCTTTAGGTTTGCGTAAGGGACAAGGTCTTCAGCGGTTTTATCAGGATCAGTCACGTCTTGTGGAGATAAAATCGTCAAAATACCATCAATGTTTTTATCTTGTGCTAATGCCTCGATAGTTTGGGCGTATCGGTCGGGACCTGCATCTCCCAGGATATCCACAGGGTTGCTATGACTCCATGCAGGTGGAAGTTTTTCGTCCAAAGTTTTCAGGGTTTTAGGATCAAGTTGTGCTAATTGCCCACCATATAAAACTGTTGCATCTGTTGCGAGGACTGCAGGGCCACCTGCATTAGTAACAATGGCCAGATTTGGTCCTTTAGGTTTTGGCTGACGACCTAGAACGGAAGCCATACTGAATAGTTCGTTGATCGAATTGACGCGGAGGACTCCCACCCGTTCTAGTGCAGCGTCAAAAACTTCATCGCTTCCAGCCAAAGAACCTGTGTGGGAAGCAGCAGCTTTCGCGGCAGCCTGACTTTTACCAGGCTTAATCACAATGATTGGTTTTTCAAGGGCAATTTCACGTGCAGCTGTTAGGAAGGAGCGAGGGTCTCCAATCGTTTCCATGTACATCAAGATGCTTTGTGTTTGGGGATCTCCTCCCAAATAGTCAATGAGAGCTCCCCAACCAACATCCGCCATTGAACCCACAGATACAAATGAGCTGAAACCGATGTTTTCCTGAAAACTCCAGTCGAGAACCGCGGTACACATAGCGCCTGACTGGCTGAGGAAGGCAATATTCCCTTTGAGAGCCATTCCTTTAGCAAAGGTGGCGTTGAGTCCATAAATTGGATTCATCACACCCAGGCAGTTGGGGCCGATGAACGGCATATTCCCCTCTTTGGCGATTTTGATAATTTTGTTTTCAAGCTCAATGCCAGGTGCGCCGAGTTCTTTGAATCCCGCTGAGATAATGATTGCTCCTTTGACCTTACTTTTAACACACTCTTCCATGATTCCAGGAACAGTCTTTGCGGGTGTGACGATAACAGCAAGATCGATAGGTTCGGGCAGATCAGAAATTGTAGGATAAGCTTTGAGTCCAAGCACTTCGGTTCGGTGAGGATTAACAGGATAGATTTTGCCGCCAAATTCTCCGGCGATCAGATTAGCCATAATTGTACGGCCGACACTGCCTGGGGTATCCTTGGCACCGATGACAGCAACCGTTTTTGGAAGAAAGATGGCATCGAGCGGCTGAGGCAGCCGTTCCATAAAGTCCTGCGAAGGGTCAGTCAATGATCTCTGTTGCATAAGCACCTCTAGCCTAAATATACTAAGCTCTAGTAATTTTGATAAATGAATAAAGAAGACGTTGAGGATAAAACAATAGCGTAGCAAAAAGGGCAGAAGGTCAGTTTAGATTAGATTAGGTTAAGTTAGGTTAGGTTAGGTTAAGTTAGGTTAGGTTAAGTTAGGTAAAAAGTTTGTAGGGTAAAAGTTTGTGAGGGGTTTTTACACAGAGGCACAGAGAACACAGAGGTGCACAGAGGTTGGTGGAGGTTTGTGGGTGGATTAAGTTTGTATAGAATTTTAACGCAAAGGCGCAAAGACGCAAAGGTAGGGAGAGGTTTGTAGTGTATTAAGTTTGTGAAGAGTTTTTACGCTGAGAACGCAGAGGTTCGCAGAGATAAGTGGGTGGTTTTAGTGCTTAGAACTGTTAGCCCTTGCGAGTACCTTTAGCTCTGCCGAGGAACGAGCAGAGCTAAAGGTACTCGCAAGAGCTAACGGTGCTACTGAACATTCGAGGAACGAATGTTCAAGGGTTTCTTTTTTTTAAAGCAAACATTAGTGGGTTTAAAATCTATTTTAGCTTTTTAGGAAAGAGATATGGAGATCTCTGCACTCCTGAAGTTCTAAAATAAAAGGGTATGGGAATTCTCTGCGGCCTTGATGTTCTAAAAATCGAAACGATAAATCTATAAGAGTTTTGCAAACTAAACTCTAACAAAAAAGAAAAGGGAGCCATTGAACATTCGTTCCTCGAATGTTCAATTAGCACCGTTTGTGCTGCCGAGTACTGCTGGCTTTGCCGCCTCGGCATTGCCAGCAGTACTCGGCAGCACAAACAGTGCTAAGCACTACAAACCACTCCCTACCCTTTGCGCCTTTGCGCCTTTGCGTTAAAAATTTAACACAAACTTACAACACTACAAACCACAACCCACCTCTGTGAACCTCTGTGTTCTCTGTGCCTCTGTGTAAAAACCCTGCACAAACTTAGTTCACTCACAAACTTCAACCTACCTCTGCGAACCTCTGCGTTCTCTGTGCCTCTGCGTAAAAACTCCACACAAACTTAACACACTACAAGCCTCTCCCTGCCTTTGCGTCTTTGCACCTTTGCGTTAAAATTCTATACAAACTTAATCCACCCACAAACTTTTACCTTACAAACCTAAAATTTCACTCTGTGTGCGTCAACGGCAGTCTATTTCCTATAATAACTGGATGATCTTGTTGATAGCTTCAGGTTTGTCATAAGGTATGCGGTGGCCGCATCCAGATATAATATATGGTTTAACAGGTGAACTATTTATAAATTTAATATCGTGTTCACCGACCGCCCAAATGTAAGGTACGGAAATTTTTTGAACAGATGGCGCAAGATCTTCTTGATGTGCCAATGACCACCCTGTAAGAGTCTCAGCTAATTTTTGGCGATTGTATACAGATTCTGGACGATGCGGCAATACCGAGTTTTTAAAGACAGGTTGGGAATTCCAAGAATGCATCAAAGGGTCCCAAGGATCATTTTGAAATTTCTCAGCCCACAATTCATCGTTAGCTAATCGTAGTGCTTTTTCCTCTGCAGATTTAAGTCCAGGGTGGGTCGAAATAAAAATTGCCGATTGCCACAAGGTAGGCTCCTGGATAAAGGCATGAAGTGCAAGTCGGCCTCCAAGGGAATAACCTAACAGAATACGAGGAGTTTGTGTAAGCGATCTAATGTAATTATTAAAGGCTATAGCCCATACCTGAAACCCTTTTGAGGGCGAAGGAAATGACATGTGATGCAGGTCAACTGCAAGCAAATTCGGAATGTTACAGGGAACCCAATCATTGGTCGACCCTAAAAATCCATGAAGAGCAACAATCTGCATTATACATTCCTTAATTTAATAACAATTATGCTGCCACTCCTAATATTTCGTTCTTCTCCATGATCTCTGTGTACTTCGTGGTTAATTTCTGGATGCAAGAACTCTCGTGGTTAAATCCAGCAACAATTTATTAAACCGTTCTGTTTCGAGCTCATCGGGAACAATTTCGATGATTCGGTTGTATCGCTTGCACTCCCCTATTTCATTCCAGCGTTCATATTGGAAATCCCATTGTTTTGCAAAACCTTCAAAATTGAAGTTGTGGCAGTTTTGAAGTTCAGGCAATGGAAAAAGTTTTCCGAAGAATTTAGCTCCTCCATTATTTATCACAACAATATTCAGTTTTAAGTTTTCAATATGCTGTAAAGCCCATGGTCCCACTAAATCGTAGAATGTTGTAAGGTCACCGACGATGATCCAATTTTCTTTATTAACGTCTGATAATCCAATCCCAGATGAGATTTGACCATCGATGCCATTGCATCCACGATTTGAAAATAGTGTGAAGTTCTTGTTTTCTAACGTTGAAGTTAAATCCCATTCACGGATAGGTAAGCTGTTTCCCAAAAAGATATTGGCGCCTTCAGGGATTTGCTCTGAAAGTGATCTAACAAGCGATGCCTCTGCTAATGGTTCAGAGTTACACAATTGCAAAAGATCGTTTTGCATTTCTTTTTCTCTGACAATCCAGTCTGTACAATTTGTGAAGCTTAAATTTTCTGGAAGATTTATGCGTTCAAAGAAAGGTCCGATATCGGTTGGAATCATCTCACCCATCGTCAGACCAGGGAATGGAACATCGTTAATCGAAAGGACAGGAATTGTTTTGATAATTTCCAAATCTCGCCAAAAACGAAGTGTGGGAACTCCCCCAATTCGAACAACGCTATCCACTTCGTATCCGTTTTCTTTTGCGCGTGGATAGAGCTTATCTGGAAAATGGATCCTTCTTAGTTGCAGATCGGGATCTTCCCGTAGACCAGAATGTGCTTCCAAAAATAGTGGACAGTTACATTTAAGAAGAAACTCTTTTACATTTGCTCTATCGCTTTCTTTAAGTGTTCCTACAATGACCAGTGGAGCTTTTTTATTAGAAAGAAAGTTTTCCAAAACTCGATGATCCCCTACCAATTTTTTTCGAAAATGCTTTCGTTCTAAAGAATATTCAGCATCCTTCAAAAAAAGCGGTTGAGATTGGGGTTCTTCAAAGCATGCATTGAAATGGCAGGGACCTCTTTGGTCCCATCGTCTTAAATCAAAAGGCTCCTCTCCAGCTATATCTAAATTGAATTTGGTGTAATGGCTAAACATGCCTACTTGTTCAGCCGATTGAGGTGCACCGGTATTCCGATAAGCTCGGGGGCGGTCTGCAGTGAGCAGGATAATTGGAACCCCAGTATAATAAGCTTCAACTGTTGCAGGGAGCAACTCAGCAGCTGCAGTTCCTGATGTGACAACAATGGGCACCGGAAGTCCGGTAAATTTACTTCTGCCTAATGCAAAAAAGGCTGCAGAACGCTCTTCAGGCCAATTGTAGACTTTTAATCCTGGGACTTGATTGAGCGTCATGCAAAGCGGGGCGTTACGGGATCCTGCACAAGAACAAACCTCTTTGACTCCGCAGTCAAGAAGCTGTTGCACAATTCGGTGGGCTAACTGGGCGTTCATCAAAAAACCTATAAACTGTTGTATTCATTAACTGGACATATGGACACAATGGACAAAATGGACATAATTGGACACAGTGGACATAGTGGACGTAACAGAAGAGATTTACGCCTATGAAACGTTGAAGCTTCTCTGTCCGTCCACTATGTCCATTGTGTCCACTATGTCCATTGTGTCCATTGTGTCCATTTTGTCCGTCCATTAAAGTCCAAGCAAATCCTTTATTGCAGAGATTTTGGCTTGCACTTCTGTCCATTCGTTGTCTACGTTGCTGTGTGCAACTACCCCACAACCTGCGCCAATCAACATTTCATTTTTGTTCCATTGCACATTTCGTATCGCGACAAGGCAATCCCAAGCCCCTGTCTGAGTATCCACATACCCAAAAGGTGCGCCATGTCTTCTGCGGTCGATCTTCGTCTGATAATCCAACAACCAAGTCCAACCCTCTTTTTTTGGATAGGCACCTAAAGCTGGAGTGGGGTGTAACGCATGAACGATCTCTTGAAAAGTTGGTGAAGAATCTAAGTGCACTTGTATCGGTGTTTTAAGGTGTGCGAGCGCAGCAAAGTTGACAACCTTGGTCTCACCGATATGCACAGATCCATATTTTGCAAGGGAAGACAAAATTCCATCGATGACAATCTGGTGTTCTTCCCGCTCCTTAGGATCGATGAGCAGTTGTTTAGGTAGTCGTGCATAAGTAGTGCCAGCTAAGGCATCGGTCTCAATGAGTTTCGGCTTATCAGGACGAATTGAAAATAATGTTTCAGGAGTGGCACCAATAATCCCTTGCCCGTCCTCCCAAAATCCATAAATCGAAACAGGCAAGCGTTTAGCGTATTCGATTACATTTGCGAGCATGCTTTCAAGAAGTTCAGGGTTCATAACAATAGAGGCTTCTTCCACAACGTATGGAACAGCTTTTCTTAGAAACCCTTTGCGGATATTGTTTTGTAGGTCGAGGCAAGATTCCCGAAAAACATTTTCGTAAGGTTGGTTCCAAAGCGGTTTTGATAGCTTTTGTTTGGATTGCAGGAGCTTTGCTAGGTCATCTAAAGATATTTCAGTATTATTTTCATGAACAAACCAAGGGTAGGGTTCATGCAAAAAAAAGTCGGGAGCGTACCAGCATGAAGAGGAGTCATTGGGGTGGGAGGAGCTCCATGTACGTTTACCCCAGCCAATTTTTAATTTCTTAGAGCTTTGGCTGATGATGGCGCCAGAAGCATAAAACTCGGTGAGTGGAATCGATTTCATTGGAAAAGTTCCGTTAGTTTTTCTATTCTTTTACCACAAGGAGGCAATGGTGTGATAGCTGAAAAATTTGTATAGAATTTTACGCAGAGGCGCTGGGAACGGAGAGGTTCGCAAGGGTAGGTAGAGGTTTGTGTGTGCGTTAAGTTTGTGTAGAATTTTTAACGCAAAGACGCAAAGGCGCAAAGGTAGTGAGAGGTTTGTGAGGTGTTAAGTTTGTGAGGAGTTTTTACGCAGAGGCGCTGAGAACGCAGAGGTTCGCAGAGGTAGGTAGCGGTTTGTGTGTGCGTTAAGTTTGTGTAGAATTTTTAACGCAAAGACGCAAAGGCGCAAAGGTAGTGAGAGGTTTGTGAGGTGTTAAGTTTGTGAGGAGTTTTTACGCAGAGGCGCTGAGAACGCAGAGGTTCGCAGAGGTAGGGAGTGGTTTGTAGTGCTTAGAACTGTTAGCGCTGGCGAGTACCATTATCTCTGTCGAGGAACGGGCAGAGCTAAAGGCACTCGCCAGCGCTAACGGTGCTACTGAACATTCGAGGAACGAATGTTCAAGGGTTTCTTTTTTTTAAAGCAAACCTTGAATGTTTCAAAATCTAATGATGCTTTTTAGGAAAAGAGGTAAAGAGATCCTCTGCGGTCTTGATGTTCTAAAAACGGTAAAATCTACTAGAGTTTTTGCAAGCCAAGCCCTAACGAAAAAAGAAGCCATTGAACATTCGTTCCTCGAATGTTCAAGTAGCACCGTTAGCTCTTGCGAGTACCTTTAGCTCTGCCCGTTCCTCGGCAGAGATAATGGTACTCGCAAGAGCTAACAGTTCTAAGTACTACAAACCGCTACCTACCTCTGCGAACCTCTGCGTTCTCTGTGCCTCTGCGTAAAAACTCCTCACAAACTTAACACCTCACAAACCTCTCACTACCTTTGCGCCTTTGCGTTAAAAATTCTACACAAACTTAACGCGCACACAAACCGCTACCTACCCCTGCGAACCTCTGCGTTCTCTGCGTAAAAACTCCTCACAAACTTAACACCTCACAAACCTCTCACTACCTTTGCGTCTTTGCGTTAAAAATTCTACACAAACTTGATGCACTCGAAAGCTTAAATTCTATTGAGCTTGAGGAATAAATTTTCTAGGGTATGAGCGATTGGCAACGAACGCTCAAGGGAAAGCTTCGCATCGGCAATGCAATGGATTACATGCTCTAAGGAGGGTATTAAAACAGATTGCAATGATTGCGCTAATTCTTGCTTATTTTTGGAATAGAATAATAGCTCACGATTACCGTTTTCTTTGAGAAGATGGAGATCACGATACCATGCTAGAATATCCTCAAGTAGAATATCCGCTTTGGCCTGAAATGCCATTGAAGCCGCTCCTTCCGATTGCTTTTCACAAGCTTGCTTCAGATGCGCTGTCATTTCGCCGGAAATTTGAGATGTGAACTCATCCCTCGCCGCTTCCTCCATTTCCTTCCGATACTTTTCCAATGAATCTGCTACACCCTTGACAGCTTGTTGAAATGCTCTATATGAACCAAACTGAGAAGGCTTCAGCATCTCCAATAATATGGATTCTCTTTGTGTTGCCTCATTTGATCCATGAAAATAGATCGTTCTGCATCGCGAAATAATTGTCGGCAAAAGCTGCTGTGGAGCATGCGATGTCAGGATTATAATCGTGTCCTTTGGAGGCTCTTCAAAAGTCTTAAGCAATGCATTTGCACTATAGGGCCACATACGATGGGCATCTTCAAGGATGAACACCTTTTTCCTAGCTTCATTCGGCGGCAATGTCACTTCTGCATTCATTTCACGCAATGTATCCATACTATGCAGACCGAGCTTGCCTTCAGGCCTTAAGATGTGAAGATCGGGATGAATTCCTGCCTTAAGTTTTTTCTTATGATTTCCATTGGGATCGTCAGCGCAAATAATCATGAATGCAAAAGATTGCGCAAACTCCATCTTTTTTGCATTTTCAGGCCCGGCAAAAAGAAGGGAGTTGGCAATGGTCTTATTCTCAACCATTCGTTTTAAATAGCCTTTGACTGATTCATTTCCTGGAAGGTCAGATAGGGAGATATATTCTTGCATAACTCTAGGTCACTAAATCAAACTGATGGATAGATTCTAGGGCATCTTTTAAGACTTCTTCAGGAGTCTTCGTCGCATCGATCACTTTGCATCTCTCTGGAGCGGACTTGGCAATTTCAAGGAATGCAGCACGTACTTGCTGATGGAAGGATATATCTTCAGATTCAATACGGTCTTTATTTTGACGTGAACCTTCTGATCCACCCGACCTTCTTCCCCTTTTTACAGCTAGAGTTGGGTCAATATCTAGATATAGAGTTAGATCCGGTTCCAGCCCATCTGTAATGTATAAGGAAAAAAGCTTTACAGCCTCAGTTCCTAGTCCTCTGGCAATCCCTTGATACGCTATTGTAGAATCGTGAAAACGGTCGCAAATAACGATATCCCCTTCTTGTAAGGACGGCAGAATCACTTCATTGTAATGTTGCGCACGTGCTGCCAAAAATAACATCAGTTCTGTTTTGGGAGTCATGGGCTTTTCTCCTCCACTGAAATGTAGAAGGAGCTTACGGATTTCTTCACCTACAGGTGTGCCACCTGGCTCGCGTGTATTGACAACGGAAAATCCTTCCATTGTCAATTCACGGATGAGGCCATCAATAAGGGTGGTTTTTCCAGCACCTTCACCCCCTTCGAGGGTGATGAAGAGACCGTTAGATTGTCTAGGTTTCACTATCTTCTTCGCTTGTTTCATCTGTTTCAGGTTCTTCCTGATCTATTGAGTTTTCAACTGGGGGAGCAGCAGCAATGGCAGCAGCTTCTGTTTCAGAAACTTCATTGACCTCTCCACCTTCAATTTTTTGAACAGCGATTAAATAATCCTCATCTCTTAAGTTGACGAGTTTAACCCCCTGTGTATTTCTTCCGAGAACACGGAGGTCAGACATTCTTATACGGACTGTTTGTCCTGTACTTGACATCATGACAACACCGTCGCTATCGTTTACACAGAGTGCACCGACAACGTTTCCATTTCTTTCACTTGTAATAATAGAGCGAACACCTACACCACCGCGGTTTGTTTGACGGAAGTCTTCGACAAATGAGCGTTTGCCAAATCCATTTTCACAAACAACGAGAATCGATTCGTCTCCATTGACAACTTCGCAACCGACGATGTAGTCATTATCATCTTTAAGTGTGACCCCTTTTACGCCGCGTGCGGTTCTGCCCATTGCGCGGGTCTTGCTTTCATCGAAGCGGACAGCCATTCCTTGATGGGTAAAGAGCATGACCTGTTGGGTAGGTTTTGTCAGCCTTGCTGCAACGAGTTCGTCGCCTTCATCGATAGCAAGAGCCCAAACCCCTTTTCGGCGTGGGTTGCTGAACTCGGTGAGAGCTGTTTTTTTAACAATCCCTTTTCTTGTCGCCAATAAGATACACGCATTTTCATCTTCAAGGGTAGAAACTGGTAAAATCGTTGCAATTTTTTCTTCTGGTCGAATGTCTTCCAATAGGTTAATTAACGGTTTACCTTTAGCTTTACGGCTTGCCTCAGGAATTTGCCACGCTTTTAGCCAGTAGATTCTTCCGAGAGTTGTGAAGATTAGAACGTAGTTATGCATTGAAACAACAAAGAGACCTTTAATGGCATCATCTTCTTTTTTCAGCTGCATACCGGTCACACCTGCACCTCCACGACGCTGTTCACGGAAGGTATCTATAGGCATACGCTTGATGTAGTCATCTTCAGAAATTGTTAGGATAACTTTATCGTTGGCGATTAAGTCTTCCATGTTCATCTCGCCTTCTGCAGGCATAATTTGTGTGAGACGTGGAGATTTATTTTTTTCTGAGATTTCAGCCAATTCTTCTTTAATGATATCTCGCACCATTTTTTCGCTTGCTAAAACCGCTCTGTAGTAATCGATTTTCTTCAGCAAATCTTGGTATTCTTGTGCGAGTTTGTCTCTTTCAAGACCTGTCAATTGATAAAGGCGAAGGTCAAGGATTGCATTAGCTTGACGTTCTGTAAATTCAAACTTTTGCATCAATCCTGTGCGGGCTTCATCACGATTACTGCTGGACCTGATCAGTTTTACAACTTCGTCCAAATGATCGATCGCTTTTAAATATCCTTCAAGGATATGTGCACGGGCTTCAGCTTTATTCAATTCATAGCGAGTACGGCGTCTAATAACATCAATGCGGTGATCGATCCATGCAGCAATCATTTGCTTAATGTTCATGATGCGAGGCAAACCGTGATCCAGGGCAAGCATGATGCACCCGAACGTAGTTTGCAAATCGCTAAACTTGTACAATTGATTGATGATAACGTCGGTAATTTCCCCACGTTTTAATTCAAGAACGATACGCATACCGTCTTTGTCGGATTCATCGCGAATGTCGGAAATACCAGTGATCGACTTGTTGTTGATCAACTCTGCAATTTGTTCAATGAGTCTTGATTTATTGACGGCATATGGGATCTCATCGATAACAAGACGCTGCTTCTCTGAATTTTCATCAACTTCTTCTACACGGATAACACCTCGAAGGCATAATTTACCGCGTCCAGTATGATAAACTTCTTGAATACCACGGTATCCACAGATAATGCCACCGGTAGGGAAATCTGGACCGGGCATCACTTTTTCGATCTCATCGATGCCTGCGGAAGGATTGTCCAACAAGATTGTCGTTGCTTTTATTAGCTCTAAAAGATTGTGTGGCGGAATGTTTGTCGCCATACCCACAGCGATACCGGATGAACCATTGCAAAGAAGATTGGGAAATTTTGCAGGAAATACTTTGGGCTCTTTCTTTGTTTCATCGTAGTTAGGAAGCATTTCGACAGTGTCTTTGTCCAAGTCATCCATCAATTGGACAGATGAATGGGTTAAGCGCGCTTCTGTATAACGCATAGCAGCTGGAGGGTCTCCGTCAATCGATCCAAAGTTACCTTGCCCATCGACTAAGATGTAGCGCATAGCCCACCTTTGAGCCATACGAACGAGGGTAGGGTAGATCACCTGTTCACCGTGCGGATGGTAATCCCCGGATGTATCACCGGCAATTTTAGCGCATTTACGGTGTTTTCCACCGGGTGAGAGGTTCAATTGCCTCATCGCAAACAATATCCGGCGTTGGGAAGGCTTCAGTCCATCCCTTACATCCGGCAAAGCTCTGGAAATAATCACGGACATCGAATAGCGGAGATAACTCTCCTTCATTTCATCTTCGATATTGCGTGGAACGATTACTTCATTCTCAGTATAAGACATAATGACTCCACTACACGTCTAAGTTTTTAACGGAAAGGGCATGCGTTTCAATGAATGCTCTGCGAGGGGGAACTTCGTCACCCATCAACATAGTGAACATATGGTCAGCGGCAACAAGGTCTGTCATCGTGACTTTAAGCAATGTTCTTTTGGCAGGGTCCATCGTTGTTTCCCAAAGCTGATCGGCGTTCATCTCGCCCAACCCTTTGTAGCGTTGGATCTCAAGTCCTTTTCTGCCGTTTTCACGGAGGAAGTCGACCATTTCGCTAAGGGTATGGAAGACAGTGTTTTTTCCCCCCTCTTCGATGATCTCGACAAGTTCTCCATCAGCAATATTGTATCTTTCGATGGTAAAACCGTATCTCGCAAGCTCTTCCTGCAGTTTTGAAAGGGTTTCCTCTTCGTACAGCTCTGTGAAGTTGAGGCGAGCTGGACGGAAGACTCGCATTTGCTCGGTCACTTCAGACGCTGGGATCGCAGCCAGTGTTTCGTTGAAACGTTTGAGTTGCTCAGCTTCATCGGCAATGCGAAGATCTTGGAATTCACTTTCGGAATAAACAAATTTGGTTCCGGACATTAAGTTGATTTGGAAGCGTGGAAGCTTACCTTCTGGATTGCGAGCGTGCAAGAATTCGCGGAAAGTAATACCTTTTCTTTCGATGCGGTTGATAAACGACTCCACTTCGAGGAAAAGATCGAGAAGTTTTTTGGCTTCAGCAGTAGGTAAAATTCTATTTTGCTTACTGATTTTGATCTGCAGATCGCTCAATCCAAGTTCGAAAAGGTAGTCATCCATCTCCTTTTCTGACTTTATGTATCGGAAATTTTTCTTCCTTGTGACACGGTAGAGTGGGGGTTGGGCAATATAGACAAAATTATTTTCTACCAGTGCTGGCATATGTCTGAAGAAGAATGTCAAAAGGAGTGTACGGATGTGGGATCCATCGACGTCGGCGTCGGTCATGATGATGATTTTGTGATAGCGCAGCTTTTCAAGGTTGAACCCTTCGTTACCAATCCCACAGCCTAGGGCTGCGATCATTTTGCCGACTTCTTCGTTTTGAAAAACTCTTTCTAAGCGTGCTTTTTCCACGTTCAAAATTTTACCACGGATGGGTAGGATCGCTTGGAATCTGCGATCGCGGCCAGTTTTTGCGGAACCACCAGCAGAATCTCCCTCAACGATATAGATTTCACAGAAAGCGGGATTCCTTTCTTGGCAGTCGGTAAGCTTACCTGGGAGACGTGCGCTATCAAGAGCAGATTTACGCAATGTTAATTCACGAGCTTTTCTAGCGGCTTCGCGAGCTTGAGCTGCCAATATAGCCTTATCGGAGATTGTTTTAGCTAGGGCAGGATTTTCTCCTAGAAAAGTTTGGAGTTCTTCCCCCGTGATCTGTTGAACGATTGAAGCGACTTCGCTATTACCGAGCCTTTGTTTGGTTTGGCCTTCAAATTGCGGGTTGGGAACTTTGACCGAAATCACAGCGGTCAAACCTTCGCGCATATCTTCTCCAGAAATAGAAATCTTGTCGCTCTTGAGAAGGTTGTTATTCTTTATATATTGGTTAAGTACACGTGTGAGCGCGGTCGAAAATCCAGTTAGGTGTGTACCACCGTGGCGTGTGGCAATGTTATTAACATAAGAATAGATCGTTTCTGTGTAGGTATCGTTCCATTGCATAGCCAGTTCAAATTCGATGACCCCATCATCCCCCTGCTTGCTTCCTTTTATATAAATAGGATTTGGGAAAAGGGGTTGTTTATTTTCGTTAAGATAGGCTACAAAAGAGCTAAGCCCCCCTTCGTAGCAGAAGTTTACGTCATCTTTATCTTCATTGCGATCATCATGGAAATAGATGTTAATCCCTTTGTTAAGGAATGCCAATTCACGCAGCCTTTTTGCAAGGATATCGTAGTCGAATTCTGTGGCAGTCATGATGGTTTCGTCTGGATAGAAGATGACCTTTGTTCCACGTTTTGTTGCTTCTCCGATTACTTGGAGAGTCCGTGTAGGAGCTCCTTTTGAGAATTCCATTTCATAGACTTTACCTTCCTTATAAACTTCAACGATCATCTTTTTAGAAAGAGCGTTGACGCAGGAAACTCCGACACCGTGGAGGCCTCCAGATACCTTGTAGGTATCTTTATCGAATTTACCGCCGGCATGGAGAATTGTCATTACGACTTCGAGGGCAGAAACTTCACGCCCTTGACGTTTTGATTCTTTTTCATGTTTACCGATAGGAATACCACGGCCGTTATCTTCAATTGAAGCTGAGCCATCTTTATTTAGAGTGACCCAAATCATGGTGCAGTAGCCAGCCATTGCCTCGTCTATACAGTTATCGACCACTTCATAAACAAGCTGATGGAGGCCATTGACACCTGTATCGCCCACGTACATACCTGGACGTTCTCGAACAGCTTGCAACCCTTCTAAAACGGTGATGGAGCTTGCATCATAGACCTTGCCTTTGGCAGGGCTGGATGTTTCTAAAGTATCGTTTGACATGCTTAAACCTTAAAAGTAAAAAGCTTTTTAATGCACTGCAAGTGGGACAAATTCCAATCTCGCATCGCCTATCCTAAACGGAATTGAATGGTTTTTATGGAAACTTTTGGAAACTTGCTTCGCAAATTTTGGATAAGCCGAGGCTTATCGTTTTGGCTGAGCAAGCTGTACAAGGTAGAGTTCTTCACTTTGACCGTTAAAATCCCCTCTTGGAAGGAGATTGCCTGGGTCATCGGAGCTAGCTTGGAACCTATCACTTCAGGCCAAGCGGCAAGGATAAGATCCGGCCGGTCTTGGAAGGCTTCACTGACTTTCTCCAGCACTGAGGGGAGGATGTCGTTGAGGCGGTGGGTGACGGGTTGATTTCCATCGTAATTCCGGGGTGTCCTGGTACGTTGTTTTACCACTAAAAAATTCCATTCTTTTAAGCTATTATTTTACCATATTTTCCTCTACTTTCGCAACATTTTTAAAGAAAATTTAAAGAGAAAAAAATAACGATGTTAATGACAAAAATATGTACCTGTGCGGGTACCCAGTAAAGTTAGGAAGTGGATTGGATGGACGGACTGGATGGACGGACATAGTGGACGAAGTGGACATAGTGGACGAAGTGGACATAGTGGACGAAGTGGACGTTATTGCAAAGAAGTTGTTATTTTGCGCTCTGCGCCCTGTGCCCTATGGCACAGCTTTTAGAAGGTTAATCTGCAAATGCCCAAGCTGTCTGCTTTGGCCCTACTAGCTTTATGGTTTATTAAGAGCTGTGCCATAGGACACAGGGCGCAGAGCGCGAGCAAATAATCTTTCACGCCTTCGGAAAGGCTATTTGGCTTATCTTCCGGCAAACTGGGCGTTAATAATCGATTTTGGGAGTTGAAAGACAACATCTTCATTGATAAAAACAACATCTTCAACTTCTGTAACTCCAAGTTCCATAAGTCTTTCAATACAGCGCTGAACAATAATCTCAGGGGTAGAAGCGCCTGCGGTAAGGCCGATCGTTTTAACACCCTGTAGCCATTTTGGCTGAATTTCGGTCTCATTATTGATGAGGTAAGAAGGGATTCCCCTCTTTTCCGCTGTCTCTCGTAAACGATTGGAGTTAGAGCTTTTAGGATCCCCTACCACTAAAACCAGATCGGTGACCCCAGTAATTTCTCTGAGGGCCATTTGCCGATTAGTTGTTGCGTAGCAGATGGAGGAACTCGGGAGGGTTTCAATTTCGGGATATTTAGCCACTAAAGCATCTGTGATTTCTTTGACATCATCGAGGCTAAGAGTCGTTTGGGTAATATAAAAAAGTTTTGTTCCTGGAACATAATTTAGCTTGCTCACATCATCAGCAGATTCAACAATTGTCGTAACATCTGGAGCTTCACCGGCTGTACCAATAATTTCAACGTGATTACGGTGACCAATAAGGATGATCTGATATCCTTTATTAGCAAACATTTTGACAGCAGAATGAACACGGGTAACTAGGCCACAGGTCGCATCGATTTCAATAAGATTTCTTTTAACCGCTTGTTCCCTGACAGCCGGGGAAACACCATGAGCAGAGTAGATTAAGCGAGCACCCAAGGGAACATCATCAATATCCTCGATAAAGATCGCTCCTTTAGCCCTCAGATCATCTACCACATACTTATTATGAACAATTTCATGCTTTACATAGATCGGTGCGCCCCAGATTTTTAAGGCTTTTTCGACAGTTTCGATAGCTCTTTCTACGCCTGCGCAAAATCCGCGGGGCTTCGAGAGGAGGAGTTTCATAAGTCACCTAGGATATGTCTATTTTGAAGGGCAACTTTACCATAAAAAAGGGTATTTTGGGAATGGAGAAATTTTTGCCAAAATATGCTATTCTTATATTTGAAGTCATTATATATTAGTTGGCACTATGAAATTACCTTTAGCCTATTATGGCGATTCAGTTTTACGTCAAAAAGCCAAGCAAGTGATGGAGTTTACTCCTGAACTAAAGCAGCTTGTTGATGATATGCTAGAAGCGATGGCAGACAATGATGGAATGGGGCTTGCAGCTCCTCAGGTTCACCGTTCTATTGCCTTATTTGTAACAAAAGTTCCTGTTCAAAATGAAGAGGGCAAGTGGGACGAAGGTCCTTTGATTGTCTTCATTAATCCAAAGATTGAGTGGTATAGTGAAGAGGTATGGGAAGCTCCGGAGGGATGTTTATCAATACCCGGAGTTCGCGGGGATGTCGTTCGTCCATTTAAGGTGCGTGTAAGTTATTACGATCTCGATGGAAAACAGCATACAGAAGAGTTTTCAAGCTGGCAGGCTCGAGCTGTGATGCATGAAAACGACCATATTAACGGAGTCTTGTATATTGATAGGATGCAAGGCAAAAAGCGTAAAGAGCTCGAATCCCACCTTCAGCAAATCAAGAAAAAGCTTGCAAGTAAGAAGAAATAGTTACCGAGGAAGCACTCTGTTTCTGTAGCCGTTAAAAAAAGAAAGTCGCAGCGCTTCCGTAGCTGCTCAAAAGGCGTTGCAGCGTTTCAGCAGGCGATACAAAAAAGAGCTGTGGCATTTCCGTAGGCGATACAAAAAAAGCGTCGCGGCATTTCCGTAGGCGTGGAGTGCGGAAATGCCGTAGGTTTACCAGTAGATCATGCCGTAACGAAGCATGAGCTCTGCAATGGCTATAGAGCCACCAGCGGCGCCACGAACGGTGTTGTGAGAAAGAATTGCAAACTTATAGTCGAATAAAGGGCATTCTCTGAGGCGACCAATACTTACAGCCATCCCCTTGTCAAGATCTCGATGCCTTTTTGGCTGGGGGTAATTTTCTTGATCGAAGTAATAGATCAGTTTTTCTGGAGCTGTAGGTAATTTCAACTTTTGCGCTTCGCCTTCAAACGAACGCCAGGCTTCAATTATCTCAGCTTTGGATACTTTTCTTTTTAGTTTCACTGATAGGCACTCAAAATGTCCATCTGTCACTGGAACTCTATTACAGGATGCACTGATTTTAAAAATTTCTGGAATGATTTTATCTTTTTCAAATTTTCCAAGGATTTTCAATGGTTCAGTTTCCATTTTGTCCTCTTCACCAGAAACAAACGGAATGACATTGTCAACAATCTCTAGACTAGGAACGCCAGGATAACCAGCACCGGAAATAGCTTGCATCGTCACAACATTGACAGCTTCCAACCCAAATTTGTCGAGCAAGGGTTTTAAAGCAATGATCATTCCCATTGCGGTGCAATTAGGATTTGTGATGATCATTCCTTTTCCAAATTTTTGAGTTTTTGCAAGATTTAGATGGTCTGGATTGACTTCAGGAATAATCAATGGGACGTCTGGATCCATGCGGTGATTTTTGGAATTCGAGTTCACAACATAGCCAGCTTTTGCAAAAGCTGTTTCAATTTCTCCAGCAACAGATGAATCGAGTGCTGAGAAAACGTATTTGCAAGGAAGATTAGGTTCACAGGGTGCAATTTCTAGCTCTCCAATATCTGCTGGGAGCAGTGTAGGCATAAGCCAGTTCACGGCATCTTTATATTTTTTCCCTTGTGATTTTTCTGAAGCTGCAATAGCGACGATTTGGAACCAGGGATGGTTGGCAAGCATCTGAACATACTTTTGTCCAACGCTTCCCGTTGCACCTAGTATGGCAACAGGAACTTTGTCCCTGAAATGAAATTCTGATCCCATCATGGCAAAAGCCTGAAAAAGGAGGAAAAAGGAAAAAGGAAGGACGAAAAATTTTGAAGTATAAGGTTGGATTCATCCTTCATCATTCATCCTTCATCCTTTTAAAGATTGCTAACGTATTCCGTTAACAACCTTACCCCTATGCCTGTACCATTTTTAGGGTGGTAACGGCGGGATTCGGTGTAGTATTCAACTGGAGCAATATCTAGATGGGCCCATGGTGTTTTTTCCACAAATTCTTGAAGGAAGATTCCTGCGGTAATAGCTCCGCCAAATCTTGGTCCCACATTCTTTATATCTGCAAGATCAGATTTTAGGAAGTCTCTGTATTCTTCAATCAATGGAAATCTCAGTGTTCTTTCACCTGTTTTTTCGCTTGCTGCTTCCAAACCTTTGGCAATGGAATCATCATTTGTCATAAATCCAAAAGCTTCAGGCCCCATCGCTACCTCCATCGCACCTGTCAGTGTAGCAATATCGATGATACGGGTGGGCTTGAGGTGTTCTTTTGCATAGGTAATGGCATCGGCCAAAATAAGACGTCCTTCTGCATCAGTATTTCCGATCTCGACCGATCTGCCCGAGTGACTTTTGTAGATGTCGCCTGGTTTAAAACTTAAAGAATCGATCCCATTTTCTGTCGAAGGAACAACAGCGGTCAAATTAATCTTCAGTTTTAATTCAGCAGCAACCATCAAAACAGCTAGAGCAACTGCTCCTCCGGCCATATCACCGCGCATCGTTTCCATTCCGCCAGTGGGCTTAAGGTTTAGCCCTCCTGTATCGAAAGTTACTCCTTTCCCGATCAGAATTGTATGCTCTTTGGATTTTGGATTCCCTTTATAACTTGAAATGATCAGCACAGGTTCACGGTCTGAGCCACGGTTGACAGCGAGGATCAATCCCATTTTTTCTTTTTCAAGATGCTTTTTATCCAATATTGTGGTCTGAACATCTTTAAGAGTTTTCTCAAAACCTTTTGCAACCTTCGCAAGATATTGAGGAGTCACATCGTCAGCGTTGCCATTAACGAGATCCCTTACGAGATAGACTCCATCAGAAATAATTTCTGCTTTTTCAGCGGCTTCAAATCCTTTTGCGCCTAATCCGATCAAAGAAATCTTTTCAATCAATTTTGTAGTTTTTTCAGGACCACCATTAATTTTCTTGTGTTGATCGAAAATATAGTTAGTTAGGAGAAGTCCTTCAGAGACTCCGAGTCCAATTTCTCCTTCGCTCAATTTGTCAATTTGTGGAGCGACTACATTTAGGCTTCCATATTTTTTTTGAAGAGCAAACTTGGCTGCAGCAGAATAAGCCCGACGTAATTTTTCTACGTTGATTTGATCGGGAGCTCCAAGTCCGAGTAGCAATACTCGTCCTTCTAGGACATCTTCCGAATATAAAAGGGCTGTCTCTCCTTCTTTTGCTAAGAAGTCTCCGGTATTGAGCAGAGGTGACAGTTCAGTTTGTAGAGTTTTAAATTTTGTAGCTGAGACTACCTTCTTGGAATCATTCCAAAAAGGCAGAACTAGCAGGTCGGCTTTTTTTCTTTTCGCTATATCGTTGACGTGTATTAAATCCATAATCTACCTTATCCATTTAAAGATACAATTTCCCAAATTTTAGAAGGGAAGTGCATCTGCATCTGATGGCATATTGTAGGATCCCTGTCCGCTTGTAGCTTGGTTTTGAGCAGAATAACTTTGTTGTTGATGCCCCTGCTGCTGATATCCGCCTTGTTGATGTCCACTGTGCTGCTGTTGACCGCCTTGTTGCGAATATCCACCGGAGAATCCACCTTCTTGCTGCTTCCCATCTGGGCGACCGAATGGGGGGAATTCAACGATATCTGCAGTGACATTCAAGGAAACTTGTGGACGTCCCTCTCTATCATTATAGATTTCAGGCTTATCCAATCTACCGACAATCATCACCGCCGAACCCTTTTTGAGGTATGTAAGCATTTTGTCGTATCTGTCACCCCAAATGGTCACACGGTACCAGATGGTTTCATCTTTTCCATTGCGTCGAACGTTAGTCGCGACGCGCAATGTAGTGACCTTTTGTCCGCCTGGCGTAACTCGTGTTTCGGGATCAGTTCCTAAGTGTCCTGCGATATGAATGATTGCCATGATTAATCCTTATCTCATCTTAAATCTTAATGAATCCTTGACCTGGTTTTCCACCGAGACCACCTTTTGGAACTTCTGGAGAAGAAGCTTTGGAGCCTTCATCGCGCCCTTCGGAGATTTCAGCGCAAATTTTACGCCATTTTTCGACGGTTTCCACATAAAGTGGAGCGAAAGCACGTAGAGCTGAAGAAACTGCATGTTCCATATCGATGGTGCAGTGCATCAGGATCAATTCCTCTTTAACAGCTACTCCAACTCCGCCGCCAGCCATTTGACCACCTAGCATTGAGCCTTCTAAGAGTTTCTCATAGAGTCTTAAGCGAGTTTTGTCATCACGTGGAAGTCCATCGAGGAGTGGAGAATAGAGATAAAGACGCTTAGAATTGGGTTCATATGTTAGATGGAGAGAAAATTCATCATCAATCCCTAAAATACATGTATTGTTTTCGTCGAATTCGAGGCCTTCAAGGCCGAGCTCCTTCCCGAATTCTTTCAGGTTATCTTTTGCATTTTCAAAGGACATAGAATTACCTCCCTAAGGTTTTGCTTATGCGACCATGCCAATACGGTCATCGATTTCAAACATAAAAACTTATGATATACACTACCCATTAAAATGCGACTTCTGCAGATAAAAGTAAATACTTTTCCTCTGAACCTCAGGCGCCAATTTGGTTTTGTCAAATTATGAAGATTTCCCCATTATAAAAAAATATGATAGTGGATTTTTGAATATTAGGGAGCAAACCTTGGTTTCAGCATCGACTGTAAAGATTCATAAAGGGGTTAGAGAACCTTTGGGAGTGAGTATTGATCCTGAAGGGGTTAACTTCGCAATTTGTGCTCCGCACGCAACACATGTCACTTTGTGCCTTTTTGATTTAGAGACCGATACGCTTTATAGCGAGATAATTTTAGACCCCAAAGTCAATAGAACTGCCGGAGTCTGGCATGTTTATCTTGCATCTCTTTCTATCCCTGTAGGATATGCCTATAAGATCGATGGACCCACTAGTCAGATTAAATTTTATAAATTTGATCCAACAATCTTATTGTTAGATCCTTATGCTATCTCTGTCAACACAACAACTGTATGGGACAATGATAGCCCCTATCAACCACTGGGTGTGGTTTTACCAAAGGAAACTTGGGAAAGCGATAAAGCTCCAAACCTAAGCACTCAGGATCTTATTATCTACGAAATGCATGTACGAGGATTTACTGAAGATTCTTCAAGTGAAGTTAGCAATAAAGGAACTTTTCTAGGAGTAATCGAAAAGATTCCCCATTTGTTAGAGCTTGGAGTTAACGCTGTGGAATTACTTCCGGTGCATGAATTTAATGAAATGGAATGGAAACGTTTCAATCCTGTGACGGGACAAAGACTTTATCAATATTGGGGATATTCAACTGTTAACTTCTTTTCCTTAATGAACCGTTTTGCATCAAGTAATAAAGCAGGGCAAGCGATTAGAGATTTTCGCAAAATGGTTAAAGCGTTACATGATGCAGGGATCGAAGTGATCTTGGATGTTGTATTCAATCATACAGCAGAACGGGATATCAAAGAGGGACATACCCTTTCCTTTCGTGGAATTGACAATACGATCTATTACATGACAAGCCCTGACAACTACTTAGATTTTACAGGATGTGGGAGTACTGTGAACTGCAACAATCCCATCGTTCGAAGAATGATCTTGGATAATTTGAGGTATTGGGTTTCAGAAATGCATGTGGACGGTTTTCGGTTTGATCTAGCTTCAATTTTTAGCCGAGGAAAAAGTGGCTTAGTGCTAGAGGAAGCTCCCATTATCCAAGAGATCGAACAAGACCAGGTGCTCAAAAATGCTAAACTTATTGCAGAACCTTGGGATGCTGCAGGGTTGTATGAAGTTGGGAATTTTTCTTCCTCTTCTCGTTGGGTAGAATGGAACGGTAGATACCGTGACAGCGTTCGAAAATTCATTAAAGGAGATTTTGGGCAGAAAGGAGAATTTGCGACTCGGATTTGCGGTTCGGAAGATCTATATAAAGAGCGTAGTCCTGTATGCAGCCTCAATTTTATCACCTGCCATGATGGATTTACGTTGTGTGATTTGGTAAGCTATAATGAGAAGCACAATTTTCCAAACGGAGAAGATAATCGAGATGGGCTGAATCAAAATGATAGCTGGAATTGTGGTGTGGAGGGGGTCACAGAAGATCCTAAAATTCTCAAGCTACGTGAAAGGCAGATGAAGAATTTTCATTTGGCTTTGATGATTTCTCAAGGCGTTCCCATGTTATTGATGGGTGATGAATATGGGCATACGAAACTCGGAAACAACAATACATGGTGTCAAGACAATACCTTGAATTGGTTTTTATGGGACAGGTTAAAAAATAGTGCTGGAGAATCAGGTTATTACCGTTTCTACAAAATGGTGATTAATTTAAGGAAAAGGACTCCCCTCTTCAAGCATCAACGATTTTTGAAGAACAATGATATCGAATGGCATGGTGTAAACCCTTTTGAACCCAGCTGGGAAAGCCCAAAAAGATTCATTGCATTTACATTGAAAGGAACAGGGAAGGAAGAAATTTATATTGCTTTCAACGCAAGTGATGATGTGGAAACTGTTGAAGTTCCAGAGAGTCCTTCGGGAAGCCCTTGGTTAATGTTGATTGATACCTTTAAAGAATCTCCTGAAGATATTGTCGAGGAAGATGAAGCGCAGGTTCTAGATTCCAAAATTCTTCAAATGCAGCCCTATTCGGCTGTGCTGCTTAAAACGTTGTAGCCCTGGCGCAAAATTAACCACGGAGGCACGGAGAGCACGGAGGAGGACAAGGACAATTTAAAATAATGGGTTAAATGATAAACTTATTGTTTAACCCATTATTTTAAATTGTCCTTGTCCTCCTCCGTGCTCTCCGTGGTTAATTTTGCGCCAGGGCTACAATGTTTTACAAAATGCTTGCTGAAATAGGTTACTCGTTTTATTGTTTCGCCTTTTACACAAAACAACAACTTGAGAGGACTTATGACGCTTGATCCATTGCTTGCGAAAGCGCATTTTTACGAAAGACATCGTACAACCCACCCACAAGAAAAAGTTTACTTAAATCTTGATGGTCCTTCGTTTCAACCTTGGGTCGCTATTAAAAGTAATTTAGCCTGTAAAAATGGTGCAGCATTAGCCACATTAAAAAAGATGATCGAAATGCTTCCAACTTTGTCAGAGGCTTTTAGAAATTTCGAAGAGATGCAATTGCAAAGTGATAGGGTAAAGGAGCTAAGTGCCGCAATTATATATATTGTTTCTGGAGTGAAGTCCAAAATCAATACTCGAGAATGCAAATTATGCTCATACGTTTATTTGACACGCGTTGAAAAGAAAGAAGATCAATTGATAGATACTTTAGTTCAACTTCCTTTAACCCATTATGAAATGTTGCTCGAAGAGCGTTTATCCATACAAAGGATACCTAGCCAAGCAGAGGAACTCATTTCAAAAATCGAACAGCTGAATCCTCCAATACCTAGCGGCTCTCACTCCCGACAAATTGAAGCATTTGAAAAGGAAAAAAGGATTTTAATTTTCAAAATTGTGCTTTTAACAATGCTATGGAAGCTGGATTCCATCATTGAATCTTATGATGACTGGACAGACAAGATTGACCAGCAATATGAGGTTGAAGCCGCTATGCACAAGCTTTATTTAAAACGCTTTCAGCTGATGCTAGGTGATCCTAGGATTGCATTTACCGGATTGATGTTCAAATTTTGTGCGAAAGCAACAAAGATCGATTTTTTAATTTGCAATTCCAACCTAAAACATCGAGCTAGGTTTGTCGCCGCAGCCCCAAAGCATTTCTATAGTTCAATTAAATTAATGTTTGCTGGATCCAAATAAGTTGTAGAGCTATTATTTGTAGCTGTCAAAAAGACCTGTCCTAAAGAATTCAAATGTGCGGCAAGTTTTGCTTGCCGCTTTCTATCAAGCCCCATTCCTATGTCATCGATCAGCATTAAAGGCTTTGTATTAACATGTTGCTGAATACGCTCCCATTCGGCACACCTTAGAGCTGCAACGCAGGTGCGCTGCTGTCCTTCACTTGCATAATTTCGCGTATCCAGGTTGTTTAGGGTAATACAAATATCGTCTTTGTGGGGACCCACAAGGGTTATTCCTAGATCCATTTCTCTATTTCTTAATTTTTCGTAGCTATCCGTCAGGTGTTTCCGAATTGCTTGAACAGAGGTGTGATCACAATCTAGGGATTGATAACTTAAATCTAATGTTTCTCCGTCTTCAGAAAATTGGTGGTAGAGTGTTTTACAGAGCATTTTTAATTCCTCAACAGTCTCGTGTCTGGACGCAACAATATAGGATGCGGCATGGGCCATTCCATGTTCCCAACTTTCTATCGTGGAGAGTTGACGGTGTTTTAAAAGGGCATTACGCTGGCGCATGGCACGCTGATAGCGGTTGAGATGATGGATGTAAAGTGGATCGGTCTGAGAAATTTGGGCATCGAGAAAATCCCGTCGAGATTGCGGAGCTCCTTTAACAATTGCAACATCTTCAGGTGTGATAATAACTCCAGGCAGCATTCCTGGTAGAGTTGTGAGGTTTGAACTGAGTGTGCGGTTATCGGCTATTCGACGTTCTTTTTCTGAGCATGCAAGGTTTAAACGGTGGCGAACTCCATGCTTGCAATAGCCTGCTTCCAGCTGGAAATAGGGTGCACCTTTTCGGATCATTTCAGGAATACGCGAAGTCCTAAAAGAGAAACCATTCATGAGAAAGTATATTGCTTCAAGAATTGAAGTTTTGCCTCGAGCATTGGGACCATGAATAAGATTAACAGCTGGTGCAAATTCGAAGCGAGCCTCTTCAAAAGGTCGAAATTGATGCAAATAAAGAGCTAGTAAACGCGTATCATTCATAAAACATCAAGTTACAGACCTTATGTCTATCCCAATAAAATTAACCACGGAGTACACGGAGTGCGCAGAGAAAAAACAATTAAATAGATATTTTAAAAGTTTTTAAATTAACCATTTCTTTTTCTCCGTGCACTCTGTGTACTCCGTGGCTAATTTTATTGGACACGGACGTAAGTAGGTACGTAATTGTGAGAATTTATTCTTCGTGAAGGCGCATAGGCATAATCACATACAATGGATTTGGAACATTGCCTTCTTCACTTTCTGACTCTGTAATCACACCTGGATTAAATGAATCGGTCAATCCCAAAGCGACTGTTTCTTGCTTGGTATGTCGCAAAATGTCGAGGAAAAACCCAGGATTGAAAGCAATATCAAGGCGAGGTCCTGTGTAGTTTACAGGCATGTTCACTTTGCCTTCACCAATTTCCACCGAATTTGCGTTGAGGCGGACTTCCCCTTCTCCAAAACTAAATCTCACCGATTTTGAAGTATCTTCTGCAAACAAAGAAACTTGGCGGAGAAGATGCATGAGCTCTTCGCGATGCAAACTGACTTTTACATTTGTATTTTCCGGGATAACACGGTTCACATCGGGATATTCCCCTGCAAGCAACTTTGAAATAACTGTTGTACGTTCTGTGATGAAGGCAATCTTATCTGGCATTAAGGAAATTGTCACATCTCCTTCTTCTTCCAGATTATTTGCAATTTCATCGACAGCCTTCAAAGGAATAATGTAGCTACCAGTGAGCCCTTGCTCTTCGAGGTTCAGCGTAAAGAAAGAGCGGGCCAAACGTTTGCCGTCAGTTCCCTCAAAAGTCGCTTTGCCATCTCCCAATGACAGGTGGACACCTGTTAATGCATAGCGATTATCATCTTTCGACACGGCAAATGAGGTGTAGAAAAACATTTGCCTAAGAAGCGACTGTTTGATTTTAAACTGTTGCGTATTGGACATGTCCGGAAGTGCAGGAAATTCATTTTTGCTCATTCCATTTAGCTTAAAGCGTGACGAGTCGGCAATGACTTCAGTGACATCATGCGAGTTCGTGCGGATCTCAACGTTGACCGAGGTCAATTCGCGGACCAATTGTGCGAATCTTTTTCCGGGAATTGTTGTAGCACCTTCTTCAAGCACCTTTACCTCTGTCTGGCATCGAATGCCGACTGTTAGGTCGGTTGCTGTGAGTGTCAAGATGCCATTCTGTGCTTCAATTAAAAAATTTGACAAAATAGGAATTGCCGCGCGTTGTGGCAAAATATTTTGTATTTTATTGATGAGAAAGTTTAATTCTTGGGTGGAAATGACGAATTTCATACGGCTTCCATCGGTTTTATTTGAATCTGTAAGGATAGTAATTGGCAGAATTCTTGACTAGGATTTATAATCCTTACCATGAGTAAAGATAAAGATAACGACTTAGTCTCGAATCGTCGAGCAACATTTGATTACACGATCTTAGAAACTTTTGAAGCCGGTATTGTACTTCAAGGAACTGAGATAAAATCCCTCCGCGACCATGGCGGGACATTGCAAGATGCTTATGTCAAGGTCATTACCGCTGAGCTTTGGCTCATTGGTAGCAATATTTCCCATTATAAGTATGGGAATGTGCACAACCATGAGGAAAAGCGTGACCGCAAATTATTGATGCACAAAAGGGAAATTAGAAAGCTGAAAGAAGCCACGCAAGAAAAAGGACTGTCAGTCATTCCTTTGGGCATGTACCTAAGAAATGGTCGCGTTAAAGTCAAAATTGCAATTGCCAAAGGGAAAAAAGCCCACGATAAAAGAGCAGCAATCCAAGAACGCGATGATAAGCGCCGCATCGATAGAGCAATCCGCGATGCTCAAAGTTAAGATCATTTCTGTTGGAAAAACAAAAGAACCTTGGCTTGAAGAAGCCCTTCAAGAATATATTAAAAGGCTATCTCCCATCATGCAATTTGAGACTCTATGGGTCAAAAATGATGATCAGCTCTTGGAGTCTTGTAAAAAGGAAAATATCATTGCATTGGATCCTTTGGGAAAGGAATTTGATAGTCTCGGTTTTTCCAAGTTTGTCCAACAACAATTCGAAGCTAATGGGTCAAGGATTGCATTTGTAATTGGGGGACCTGAAGGATTGCCACCCCTGCTTAAAAAATCTTCTAAATTGATAAGTTTGTCGAAGCTGACTTTCACCCACCAGATCGCGAGGCTTGTTTTGGTAGAACAGCTTTATCGGTCGTTTGAGATTGCAAAAAGCACTCCGTATCACAAATAAATAGCCCTTAGATAAGTGAAAGAATTCCAAATCTTGGTGTTTGTAGCGCAGACTTTGTCTGCGCTACAAACACAGAAGCATAGACTATTCCTGAGTACGTGGTGACTCTGAAGCATAACGGAAATAGAGCATCGCACCATTTAGAAGAGCTGCACCTATTGCAACATCAATAAATCCTCGAATATCGTGGGACAAATTAAAAAATCTGAAGCTGAAACCAATCCCCATCATAACCCCTAATAGAATAAGGTATCTTGCACTATAGAGTGATGTGATTGGAGCAGGATTCTCAAAAGCACGAATACGGTCTACACCTTTGCGAGCAGCTTTTCCAAGAACGAAACGTCCTTTGAAATAACCTATCATCAGACCGATCACAACAAGGAACAATACAGCTTGTTCATTGCCGCCAATAAATTTTCCAAGGAAATCTAAGAATTTAAAAGTTCCTAATGGAGCATTTCCACTTTCCACTAAGAAATTTAACCCGATTGAGAGAAGAAAAGCACCAATTGCAAACCAGATAAGGCCGGAAATGACGATCAAAATTGTATGGCTGAGTTTGAGCATGAAATCCCTTGGGTTTTGATTGATGGAAACAATTTTATTGAATGCTTGAAATTAAAACAATTAAGTAAGTATCATTATCCAACTTTTGGGAGATTTTAAGGGTCGTAGTGAACTCTTTTGCTTAAACTTGACAGCCTCTATAAAATTTTGAAAACACAAATTTATGATCTTAAAATGATTCTTTGAAAGGCGCGCCTACCTTTAAACAATTGCAAATTAAAAACTAATCATATAGAATCGTTATCAAAATTAAATCTTCATATTTTAAATATAAAAACAGGCTAGGAGAGCAGTTTTAAAAGATAAAGATATTGTAGAAATTCGTAGGAATTGGCTCGAATAAATGGGGCAAGAAAGAGAGCGCAATAGAGACAATCCGTAGTAGACAAAAAATTTTAAATAATAAATAGTACCCAGACGAAATTGTAACCTAACCATCAGGATACCTAGCGATGAAAACACCTTTGTCATTTATGCGCATATTTTACACGATTCTCAGTGTCATACTTCTGACCACATACGCGATAACAACAAATTTGGGACAATCTACTCTCCTAAACATATTTGTCGGAACATTTCTAGGATTACTTATAAGTGGCCTAATGATCGGTGCAGATTATCTTTTAAAACGTGTGGATTTTAGATCCTTAACAATCACATTGATTGGCCTTGTATTCGGTTTTATGATCGGACAAGTTTTCTTGATGATTTTGACCAATGTGCTCGATGCAAGCCTTTTTGACCTTTCCCAAACATCTGCACTATTTCTAAAAATTGCTTTGTTCCTAACCTGTGCTTATCTTGGCATGTTGATCACATTGAGGACATCCGAACAGACTTTGCTCAATCTCCCATTCCTTAAAAATCAAAGTGGAAAAGGAGCCGGAATTAAAAGAGAGCTAATTCTAGATAGCTCAATTTTAGCCGATTCTAGACTTATCGATATCGCTTCCTCAGGGCTGCTGGATCAGCAAGCGGTAATCCCGCGCTTTGTGCTCAATGATCTTTACAACCTAGCAGATTCCCCAGATGAACAGGCAAAAGCAAGAGCAAAACGTAGCCTTGACACTTACAAAAAATTGGAAACACTTCCCAATCTCGAATTGCGAATTATGGAAATCGATTTTCCTGAGATTCGAGATGTCCAAGGAAAGCTCATCCGTTTAGCTCGTGAACAAGATTCTGCAATCTTTACTGCAGATGTGAGCCGTGTCCAGCAATTGGCCATTGACGGGGTAAAATTCATCAATATCAATGCCCTTTCCAATGCTTTGAAACCTATTACTCAAACTGGTGAGATTTTACTTATCAAGATTCAACGGTATGGCAAAGAGCCCCGTCAAGGTGTTGGATACCTCGAAGATGGCACCATGGTCGTGGTCAATAGTGGAGCAGAGTATATTGGTGAAACTATTCGTGCACAGGTACTCTCTGTTAAACACACAGCTTCTGGTAGAATGATATTCTGTAACGCTGCTGACGAAGGAATTACCCAATTTGATGGGGAGCATACTTCAGCAATGGCTGACCTTGAACGTAAGCATAAGGAATACATGTCATTGTAATGTTTGAAGGTATTGGAAATGACATCATTGAGGTTGAGAGAATAGGAAAAGCCATTCAAAGATATGGTCAAAAATTCCTCGACCGCCTTTTTACTCAAGCTGAACAAACATATTGTTTAAAGCATCGCGATTCAGAACGGCATTTCGCTGGAAGATTTGCGGCAAAAGAAGCGATTGCCAAAGCCCTAGGAACTGGCTTTGGCAATGCATTGCATTGGTTGGATGTTGAAATTGCCAATGACCCTTCTGGAAAACCGATCGTTTACCTCAGCGAACTTGCAAGAAAAAAATTCAACAATCCCAAAATCCACCTTTCAATTAGCCATTGCAAAACTTGCGCAACCGCAGTGGCTCTATATTTTTCGGAAGATTAGCAATGTTAGTACTAGGAATTGAAAGCACCTGCGATGAAACCGCATGTGCGATAGTCAGAAACGGGGATGAGATTTTATCATCAGTAGTCTCATCGCAAATCGATCTGCATAAGGAGTTTGGAGGAGTTGTCCCTGAGCTTGCATGTCGCCGTCATATTGATGTTATGATTCCTGTCATCGATCAAGCTGTTAAGAATGCCGGCATTCATTTAAATGATGTGAACTTAATCGCCGTAGCAAGAGGTCCGGGTTTAGTTGGACCTTTATTAATTGGAGTAAACGCTGCCAAGAGTTTGGCCTTGGTGCTAAATAAGCCTTTGATCAGTGTTAATCACATCGAGGCCCATTTGTATGCATGCATGATGAACAAAGGGGTTCAAATTAGCTATCCATGTTTAGGGGTGGTCATTTCAGGTGGGCATACCGCTATTAGCTTGATCAATGGCTTAGGGGAATACAAATTAATCGGACAAACCGTTGACGATGCCATTGGGGAGGCGTTTGATAAAGTAGCAAAACTGATGGGACTCCCCTATCCTGGTGGCCCACGCATTGAAGAGCTCGCAAAGCAGGGCAATTCTCAAGCCTATCCTTTTAAACCTTGTAAGGTTAAGGGTCGTCCTTTTGAATTTTCTTTTAGCGGACTGAAAACCTCTGTTCTCTATACCTTAAAGGGGCAAGATGGAAGTGGCGTAGTAGAAAATTTAAGTGAGAAAGTGCAGTCAGATATTGCCGCAAGTTTTCAAAGGGCTGCTCTGGAAGATGTCATAGGAAAAATTTTAGCAGCTTCGAAAAAGTATGGTTGCCGCGATGTTATTTTAGGTGGTGGTGTAACGAACAACATGACTTTGAGAAAAATGTTAGCAGAAGCTGCTCCGGAGTTAAACTTTGTATGGCCACCAAAGGGCTTAAGCCTTGACAATGCCGCTATGAATGCGGGTTTGGGGTTTCATAGGTATAAGCTTCAAGGCCATGGAGATCCATTGGACTTGGATGTGCTGACGCAGATGCCGCTGTAGCGGACGAAGCGGACACAGCGGACGAAGCGGACAAAAGCGGTAGCCTTTCCGCAGGCGTGGAGTGCGGAAAGGCTACGGCTTTCGTCCGCTCCGTCCGCTGTGTCTGCTTTTGTCCGCTTCGCCCGCTTTGATCTAAAAAGTTTTTTAAATACAACCGTTTAAAATAATTCTTTTCATGTGCAAACCCTTCCTTGGCTCTCCTTTCCTCCTTCATCCTTCATACTTCATCCTTTTCTGTTGCTGTGTTAAAGGAATTAGGATAAAATTACGCCTTGTAAATTTTGTTAACTCGAGGAATCTCATGGCAAGCAAACGTGAAATGGTAAAGTTGAGAAGTACAGAGAGCAATCACACTCGTACCACAGAAAAAAATAGAAGTAAAACACCGGATCGTCTAGAACTTAAAAAATTCGATCCAACCCTTCGTAAGCATGTGGTCTATAAGGAAACAAAATAGTTTTAACAAAATGACGGCAAGATGCTGTATGAAACTTCGATAGCGTTTAAGTATTTATTACCTCGCTGGCGCCAGCTTTCAGTATCTATCATTAGTCTTGTTTCCACCTTAGTCATTGCTCTTGTAGTCTGGTTGATCTTAGTTTTCTTTTCTGTCACAAATGGTCTAGAAAAAACATGGGTCAGCAAAATCGTTGCCCTGACAGCACCTGTCAGGGTCATTCCAACTGACGACTATTACGAATCATATTATTACTTAATTGATTCCATCAGCGACTCTTCTTCTTACAATTTAAAATCTTTGGGAGAGAAAGTCGCCGCGAAATCTGCCAATCCTTACAATCCTGCTATTGATGTCGAGCCTCCTAAAAATTGGCCTCAGCCTGATTTAGAGTCGGATGGATCTTTAAAAGACATTGTTCGAATAGCTTATGGGGCAATTCAAAGGATGAAGTATTTGCCAGGATTTCATACGAGCGAATATGAAATGACTTTTGGTAATTTACGCCTTTATTTATCAAATGGCTCTGCAATGTCACAAGCAGCATACTTTGGATCTTTTGATCCTAAGAATGTTGCCTTAAAAGCTGTCTTGATGCCGATTACAGAATCGGAGATAAAGGAAGGGTTCCAATATGCAGGCAAAAACCATGTGCAGCCTTCACTATGGTATCAAACAAAAGCAACGGCAAATGGAAATATTGAATACCACCTTCCTTCCGATTCAATGGCCGGTGAAGCTGTATTGTTGCCTAAGGCATTTCGAGATGGTGGTGTGAAATTGGGAGATCGAGGAGCAATCCTCTATTACGCTGCGACACCAAGTGCAGTGCAGGAACAACGTCAACCCATCTATGTCGCAGGATTTTATGATCCAGGAATTATGCCTTATGGAGGAAAGTTTGTTCTAGTTAATCCAGCCGTGACAAATTTAATCCGTTCATCCCACAATCAAGACGACACTACTCTAAGCAATGGCTTTAACGTCTATTTTGATGATTTATCTAAAGCAGATGCCATCAAAGCAAATTTGCAAAAAGCTTTTAAAGAGGCAGGTATAGATAAATATTGGTCAGTGCAAACCTATCGCGATTTTGAGTTCACAAAGGACTTAATGCAGCAATTGCGAAGCGATAAGCATCTTTTCTTATTAATAGCGACCATCATTATTATTGTGGCATGTTCAAATATCATTTCAATGTTGATTATCCTTGTGAATGATAAAAAAACGGAAATTGGAATACTTCGCTCCATGGGCGCATCATCAGCAAGCATTGCAGCCATCTTTGGTCTATGCGGAATGTTAATGGGAATTGTTGGAAGTCTTATTGGTTGTGCGGCTGCATATCTAACTTTGAAAAATTTAAGCACATTGACAGGGGTCATCAGTAGTCTGCAGGGATATGAAGCCTTCAACCCCATCTATTATGGGGATGTGCTGCCCAATCAGATTAGCTCTGAAGCCCTGTTCTTTGTTTCTATTACTACCGGTTTGATCTCCCTTTTAGCAGGGATTATTCCTGCAATTAAGGCAAGCCTATTGCGTCCTTCAGCAATTTTGAGATCGGAGTAGCAAATGGATAAACAAAAAGATATTGTTCTCGCTGCTAAAAACTTACATAAAAGCTTTCATTCGCCTGTTAAGGTTTCCATTTTAGAAAATGTGGATATTGAAGTTGTACGAGGCGAGACTGTTGCGATCATGGGACGGTCGGGTGAGGGAAAAAGCACATTACTGCATATTCTTGGAACTTTGGAGCGCCCTTGTAAAGGATCTTTAATGATTGCAGGGGAAGAGGTGGGGCTTAGGAATACCTCACATATAAGAAATTCCCATGTCGGATTTGTTTTTCAATCATTTCATCTGATGGAAGATTATAGTGTTTTAGACAACATTCTTTTCCCAGCAAGAATTGCTAGAAAATCAGCTTCCAGAGTAAGTCCCTCTTATAAAAGGGCTTTGGAGCTTCTTGAACTTGTGGGACTTCAAGATAGAGCGCATTTCAATGCCAAGCAATTATCCGGTGGAGAAAAGCAACGTGCAGCAATTGCACGGGCAATGATCAATGACCCCGATATCATATTGGCAGATGAGCCTTCAGGCAATTTGGACAATACAACTGCAGATGCTATTCATTCTTTGTTGCTTAACTTTGCAAAGCAACATCACAAAAGCTTGGTTGTGGTGACTCATGACCATTCACTTGCAGACCTCTGCGACAGAAAACTCCTTCTCAAAGACAAAAAATTGGCTTGAAGTTAGTGTTAGTGAGTCCTGGCCTGAATTAACCACGGAGGGCACAGAGCACACGGAGAAAGAACATGGAACAGGATGGACAGGATAAGGACAATTTATAAGGATGTAAAAAAATGGGTTAAATAAAAAGCTTATTATTTAACCCATTTTTTTCTTCCTCTACATCCTTATAAATTGTCCTATCCTGCCCATCCTGTTCCATGTTCTTTCTCCGTGCCCTCCGTGGTTAATTCAGGCCAGGACTCACTAAGTTTTCTTATGTTCTTTTATATTTGAAACTTGACAAAAATTAGATTTCAAAAGAGTATCCATGGGAGGAGGCTGCCTATGGGATTTTCTTTATCTGGTTCTCGGCGTTGGATTTATCACTTAGCGACTTTTGCCATATTAGCCGGTCTCACATTATCTATCGTCTCATGGTTAAATATCTGTACAGATGAATGTGCCCAGACACATAAGTATAAAATATTTGGATTCAGTTTCGAAACTCTTGGAATTCCATTTTTTATCCTTTTGTTGGTTTGCCATCTTCTCTCACGTAGATATGTTTACGCTTCCGTAGCATCAATCATTTTAGCGGCTTCAGCATTAGGTGCTGAAGTGATGTTCATTCTGATTCAAAAGTACACTATCGGAACTTGGTGTCCTATCTGCTTAAGCATCGCCGCCTGCGTAGCAGTTATTGCAACATGCTACGGAATTGGGTATTTTCAAGAATTAACACAATCTTTGAATCCTTTCTATAAAGGAGAATATATGAAAATTGGTTGGAGAGGCATTGCCTCACTTTCAGCTTTTGCTTTTGGTTTTCTATTTGCATTCGTAGGAGTCAGCAAATCTGATGCCCTGCAAGCTGCTGAAAATTCGGTAAAGAACGAGATGTGGTTTGGGGTTAAGTCTTCACCTATTGAAGTCTATTTATTTACTGACTGGGCGTGCCCCGCCTGCCGTAAGCTTGAGCCAGCCATTGAAGGAATGCTTCCTGATGTAGCTCAAAAAGCCAAATTTATGTTTGTCGATTTTGCAATCCATCCAGAAACATATAATTATTCTCCCTTCAATGTGGCGTTTGTTGTAAATAATAAACGCAATTATATACAGATCAGACATGCTCTGACAAAGCTTTCTGAAGATAATGGCTCCCCCACCGAAGAACAGATCAGAACTGTTGCTCAGTCCGTTGGCGCACAATATAAGCCTCTAAATTTTGCTGATGTTGCCTTAGCAAGCAAATATTTCAAAGAGCTTGGGAAAAAATTTGACATTGAAGCGACTCCAATGATGGTGATTGTGAATGTTGAATCCAAAAAAGGCAAAAAACTTGCCGGTCTGAACGAAATTACCAAAGAGAACGTTCTTAAAACGATCAGTTCACTACAGTAGCAATAAAGGATGAAGGATGAAGGATGAAAGAATCCTTCTCCTTGTTCATCCTCCATAATTCATCCTTCATCCTTCATCCTTTGTCCTCCACTCCTTATTTATTGCAATCAAACCCCCAATGTGGGGTATAATATTTGTATCAAATTTTAGCGACTATCGGAGAACTATGAAAAAATCGATTTTAACTGATTTATCTGAAAAGTTAGAGGATCTTAAAAAAAATGGTTTGTATAAACAAGAAAGAATCATCACATCACCTCAATCAGCAAAGATAAAAATTCAAAATGGGGGTAAAGAGGTCCTGAATTTTTGTGCAAATAACTATCTTGGTCTTTCAAATAATCAGCAGATCATTGAAAGCGCAGACCGTAGCTTCAAAGAATTTGGTTTTGGACTTTCTTCAGTGAGATTTATATGCGGCACTCAATCTATTCACAAAAAGCTTGAGAAAAGAGTTTCTGAATTTTTAGAGACCGAAGATACTATATTGTATCCTTCCTGTTTTGATGCTAATGGCGGACTGTTTGAAACTCTCCTTGGGCCTGAAGATGCGGTTATTAGCGATGCATTGAACCACGCAAGCATTATTGATGGGATTAGACTTTGTAAAGCTCAACGTTTCCGCTATGAAAATAACAATATGGTCGATCTAGAAGCAAAGCTAATTGAAGCAAAAAACACCCGTTATAAATTAATTGCCACAGATGGTGTTTTCTCAATGGATGGGATTATCGCCAACCTAAAAGCCATTTGCGACCTGGCAGACAAGTACAATGCTTTGGTCATGGTGGATGATTGTCATGCCACAGGTTTTATAGGAAAACATGGGAAGGGAACGCAAGAGCACTGCAATGTCATGGGACGTGTAGATATTTTGACAGGAACCTTTGGAAAAGCTTTGGGCGGAGCAAGCGGGGGTTATACCTCTGGAAGAAAAGAAATTATTGAATGGCTTCGCCAACGTTCGAGACCTTACCTTTTTTCAAATACATTAGCACCCAATATCGCAGCTGCATCCTTAACAGCTATCGACATCGTTGAAAAAGGGATGGATTTAAGGGAGAAGCTGCAAGCCAATAGCAAACGGTTTCGTGAAAAAATGACAAAATTAGGATTTCATCTCATTCCAGGCGAGCATCCTATCATTCCAGTGATGTTGGGTGAAGCTACTTTAGCTCAAAAGTTCGCACAAAAAATGTTGGACCATGGAATTTACGTGATCGGTTTTTGTTATCCCGTCGTTCCTGAAGGAAAAGCTCGTATTCGCACACAAATGTCTGCAGCGCATTCTTTCGATGATATTGACCGCGCAGTTGAAGCGTTCGAGCTAACGGGAAAAGAGTTAAAAGTTATTTAATATAGGTTTAAAAATGAAAGCTTTGATGAAGTTACATAACGCCCCTGGACTGGACATGCAAAATGTTCCAGTTCCTAAGATTGGTGATAATGAAGTCTTAATAAAAACGAAAAAAACTTCAATCTGCGGAACAGATATCCACATTTTTAAATGGGATGCTTGGGCTCAAAAGACTGTTCCCTATCCGATGATTATCGGTCATGAATTTGTTGGAGAAATTGCAGAAGTTGGAAAAAATGTAAAACACCTAAAAGTTGGTCAACGTGTTACTGGAGAGGGTCATATCACGTGTGGGGTTTGCCCTAATTGCCGTAAAGGGGATAAACATCTTTGTTCTGATGTTTACGGGCTTGGTTATGATTGCCCAGGTTGTTTTGCTGAATATTTTAATTTTCCTGCAGAAAATGTTGTTGTTCTTCCAGAAGCAGTTCGTGACGACTTTGCATCGATTATGGATCCGTTGGGAAATGCAACACATGCAACTCTATCCTTCGATTTAGTTGGTGAAGATGTGTTGATCACTGGAGCAGGTCCTATTGGAATAATGTCTGCAGCTATTGCAAAACATGCTGGTGCAAGAAATATCGTCATCACAGATTTGAATGATTATCGTCTTGATCTTGCAAAAAAGATGGGTGCAACATGCACAGTCAATGTTAGTAAAGAATCTCTCAATGAAAAAATGAAAGAAATTGGGATGGAGCATGGGTTTACTGTCGGATTGGAAATGTCTGGTTCTCCAAAAGGATTTAATGAATTGATCAATAATATGATGCATGGTGGAAAAGTCTCATTGTTGGGATTATTACCACCTGGCACTTCAATTGATTGGGATATTGTTATTTTTAGAATGTTGTTAATTAAAGGTATTTATGGGCGTGAAATATTTGGCACCTGGTATAAAATGATTCATATGCTAGAAAGTGGTTTAAATATAGATAAAATTATTACCCACCAATTTAATGCCGATGATTATCAAAAAGGGTTTGATATAATGATGTCTGGTAATTCTGGAAAGGTTATTCTTAATTGGAGTTAGTTTCTGAAAAGCGTTTGAGTTAGTTAACTAATGCTGCAGAGCGGACGTAGCGGACAGCGGACGCAGCGGACGTCCCCCGCGAAGCGCTTGGAATGCGGTGGCGGAACGAAGTGGAGCTACCGCATTCCAAGCGCTTCGCGGGGGCATCCGCTGCGTCCGCTTTGTCCGCTTTGTCTGCTGCGTCCGCTTTGTCCGCTTGCTTCTAAGGTCTAGACATTTGTTAAATTAAAAGTCTGTTGTGGGGAAAAGAAAAACCCCACCCGAAGGTGGGGTCGGAGGATATGGAAAACAAATTAACAACCAAGGGGTTGTTATTAGAACAGGTACGCAGTCGCAAATGAGATCGCGAAAGAATCCCACTTAACATAGTTCAAGCGATTGTATGTGATCCTTGGACGATCGCAATGGCTTGATTCATCACTGTTAAAGTAGGAACGGTCATGACCTCTGCGTGTGCACCATTGTTGGAATTTCACTTCAACACCGAAATTCCAGCAATCCCATGGATTCCAATTCAAACCGAATGTGTAGATCTGGCCGTCGCCGTTAGCGCCTTGGCTCCAGTTATCAACAAAACGGTTTTGGAAATCCCAATGGCCTTTTCCTGAGAAATGTGCCCAATGGTATTCGAATCCACCATAAAGATCTAAGTTGCAGCTTAAGTTATAAGCAGCATCAAATCCTAACCAAGGACCTGTCCAACGAGCTCTCCATCTGCTAGATGGGCAGAAATCGTGGTCAAAGCAGCAGTCAGATGATCTGTGGAAATCATGACTTCCGCTCTTCGCGATATCAGCTGGTTGTGCAGCAAAGTTAGAATTATCACTCGAACCGCTCCAGTCATTGGAACTATCATGGCATCTGTCTTTGCAGAATCTGTCTCTGTCAACACCGTGTGGTGCTGCAAATCCATGAACTGGGCCGAATCTGCGAATACGTTGCTCTGCAACTGCATAACCTAATAAAGGTATGAATCTGAGTTGGTTGTCGCAAGCACAGATTTGATATCCAAATGCTGCTGACACATCCCAGACATCTCCACGTCCAGTTCTGCGTTTAAACTCATGAGATCTGTTATGTCTATGGCTGCAGAAGCAGTCAAAATTGGTAACACGGGATTTACCGCTATAGATTTTACCAACGTTAACATCTCCACGGAAATATAAACAATCGCAGAAACTAGTGCGGAGTGTTGCACCTAATTGCCAAATTCTTAATGAGTCAAAACGTACTTTTGACAAAGTATCTGGCACTTCGGTTGGGCTTCCAACACGGAAGTTCAAGCTATCTGAACGATAGCCTGCGCGTAGTTCTACTGAACTCTTTGATAAGAGACCACCATCGTGGCCACTTACATACGAAACATCATGATATCCATCATTATGATATCCATCATGCCAGCCATCGGCGCATGCTTTTTCCATTGCAAAAGCGGAAACGCAGAAAGCTAATGCCGTGAACAGTTTTTTCATCGTGCACTCCCTTTTCTTTATTTAGAGGTGACGAAGCTCACCTTATCAGCGTCTAGAAAAATTTGCCAATAATTTTTTGACTTTCTTATTAAAAAAGTGAGGGTTAGGGTTAAAAAATGGTCTAAAGATGTGTTATGAGGACATTTTATATTTTATTAGCAATTTCAACAAAAAATTTTATGATGTCAATATAAATTTTTAATTAAATTTAAACTAATCAATTTAATTAACATTACTATTTTTAATGCTAAATTCGTTTGGAATTAAAAATCACAAATAAACTACTAGTAACCATTGCGAAGGCAGAAATTAATGGTGAAAGAAAACCAAAGGCAGCAAAGGCCAATCCGACTCCATTATAAGCGAAAGCCCAAAAAAGATTTTGCTGAATTATTTTGCGCCCTTTCACTGCCTTTTCACGTATGTTTGGGATACTCTGAAGATTTCCGTTTGTGATAAGGATGTCTGAGGCTTGGATTGAAATATCTGATGCGTTGACAAGGGATATTCCTATATGAGCTGAGGCTAAAGCTGGAGCATCATTTATTCCATCGCCAACCATACCGACAATATGCCCTTCTTTTTTTAGATCATTGATAAAATTCTTTTTGTCCGAGGGGCTGCAGGAGGACTTCCAATTCTTAATACCGCAAAGTTTGGCTGCGTAAGTTGTCGCAAGTTGAGAATCGCCCGAGAGGATCCATGGATTTATGTTCTTGAAAGTTTCCACTACCCAAGGAGCTTCGGCCCTGATTTTATCCCCGAGGGCAATTGGAAAAGCTACTTCATTAACTTTCCCAAAGTATATTAATGTAAGTAATTTATTATCACTTGGTTGTTCCGCAATACAATTAATTCCATTTTCTAAAGCAAATTGGGCAGAACCCAAGATGTATTGATCTGTCATGAATTTTCCTGAAAGACCTTTTCCTGGAAATTCATTGATTGAGGAAGGGTTTAGGATAGGTCCTGGAATATGTTTAAGCAGGGTTTTAGACAGAGGATGGTTGGAAGAAGAGCAGAGCCCTTTAAGTATGGGGTATAATTGAGGTGGAATTTGTTCTATTCCGTTTAGAAGGGTGAAATTGCCTTCTGTTAATGTTCCAGTTTTATCGAAGATCCAGGCTGTTTCTTTGCCGAGGTATTGAAGTGAATCCCGATTGCGTACAAGTGCTCCTGCATCTGCAAGGGCATGGATTAGATGTGATTCAGCGATAGGGGCAGCGATTCCAATGGCGCATGGGCAGCTGATCAAAAGAACTGCAAGGGAGCGAAAGAAAGCGGTTTGTGCAACTGTGAGACCTGGATCTGCGATTTCTAGAAAAAAAGTTATTCCAAAGGTTAGTGTTGCAAAAGTGAGGATGATCGGAACGAATTTTTGTGAAATGATATCCGTGAGTCGATAGGTTTGTTTTTTTTGAATGATTTCTTGTTCAACGAGAGAGACGATTTTATTTAGTGTTGAATCTGCGGGCTGAGCTTTTACAAGGCAAATGAGCTTGCCTTGAAGTAGAATTGAACCGCTGAAAACTAGGTCTCCAATATTTTTGGAAATCGGTTGGGCTTCTCCAGTTAAAAGAGATTCATCGCAAACACCAGTCCCTTCGATAACCATTGAATCGAGAGGAATTTTCTCACCTGGAAGGATGATGATCGCATCGTTTGGAGCAATCTCTTTTATTGGAACAAACTGTTCTGAGCCATCTTTGAGTTGTTTTCTTCCTTTATTCGGCAAAGATCTTAAGATTTTGAAAAGGGCGTTCTTGGATGAGAATTTTGCCTTTGATTCGATGATTTTTCCGAGAAGAATGAATGTGATGATGACGGAAAGAGTTTCAAAGTAAACTTTATCGCCTCCATTGAAAAGAGTCAGGGTTGATAAAATAAAAGCAGAGCTGATTCCCAAAACAGCGAGTGACTCCATGCTTAATTTTCCTATGGAAAGGGAGGTCCAGCTTCGTTTGATAATTGGAAGTGCTGAATAAAAAATAACAGGAAGAACTGTGAAGAATGAAATCCAGGCAAAAACGTTACTCAATTTTTGCACATCGGCATTGAGGATAGAGGCGTAAAGCGGGGTTGCGAACATCATAAGATTGAGGGAGCAAAACGCCGCGATAATAAATTTAAGCTTAAGTTGTGAATCGATCGGTGGATTGATGAGCTCTTGAAGATATTTTGGCTGATAACCGAGTTGCTGAATAATTTTTAATATTGAATCTTTTGAAATGAACCTTGGCATGTAGCGAATGATAGCAAGATCAGTGGAATAATCAATTGAGCAAGTGGTTATGCCTCTTTCTTTTGCTAGGATCCACTGGATTACCTCTGCGCAAGAGGGACACCACATTCCCCCAATATCGAGGTAAATTTTTTCATACTCTCGTTCGGGGTAATCATGATCTTTTTGGGATTCGTGAAGAGCAGGATTTGAGATGAGACCATGTTGTAGCGCTTGTTCAAAAATGGGATGGCTTTTGAAATTTTCGAGAAGTCCTTTGGAGGACAAAATGGAAAAAACTGCCCGACAACCGTGGCAGCAAAACACATGTTCGTTATCTTGAACAGATTTGTCAAAACATGGCAACTGGCAAAGTCTACAAAAAAAGGATGAAGGATGAGGGATGAAGGATGGAGGGGATGGGGAAGATATTTTCTCTTGTAATGCATCCTTCATACTTTATTCTTCATCCATTTAATCCAGGATGCAATTATAGATATGATCGTCTTTGCCTGTGTTGGAATCGAAGATCCGCTTTTTTGGAACAGCGACAGCACAGATAGGTTGTGCATGGGGGCATCTTGTTCTAAAGGGGCAGCCTGAGGGTGGATGGATAGATGAGGGGATTTCTCCCGACAAGATCAATCTTTTACCAATTGATTCAGGATGCCTTTTGGGGATTGCCGAAAGAAGCGCTTGGGTATAGGGGTGCTTGGGATTATTAAATAACTCCTCCGTCGAAGCTTCTTCCATCATTTTTCCAAGATACATCACAATGACCCTATCACAGAAATGGCGGATGACCGACATATCATGAGAAATGAAAAGGTAACTTAGCCCTAGTTTATCTTTTAGATCTGCAAGCAAATTGAGGATTTGAGATCTCACAGAAACATCGAGGGCAGAAACTGCTTCATCGCAAATAATGAGCTTTGGATTTAGTGCTATTGCTCTACCGATGCATATTCTTTGTTGCTGCCCACCCGAAAATTGGTGTGGATAGAGATTCATTACTGAGGGGTCTAATCCAATTTGCACCAAAATCTGTGCTACCCTTTCAGTAAGTTCATTTTTGTTTGTGATTATATTATGCACTTTTAAAGCTTCCCCAATGCTCTCCCCTATTGATTTACGCGGATTTAAAGAAGCATAGGGGTCTTGGAAAACCATTTGAACGTGTTGTCGCAACTTGATCATCTTTTCTTTATCTACAGCAAGGAGATCTTCTCCTTCAAAGAAAACCGATCCAGAGGTGGGCTCGATAAGTCTGATGACAGCTCGACCAAGTGTGCTTTTTCCGCTGCCTGATTCACCGACGATCCCTAAGATCTCGCCGGGATATAGAGTAAAGCTTATACCATCCAAAGCATAGTTTGTTGCGACTTGCCTACGAAGCAGTCCAGCATAGATTGGGAAATGTTTCTTTAGATTTTTTACTTCTAACAATGGAGGTCTCATTCCACCTCTTTCGGTTTGTCTCTATGCAACCAACATTTTGCTGTATGAAGAGGATTGGGTGAAATGATAAAATTTGGGACAGCACCCTCTTTGCATATTTCCATTACATAGGGACAGCGCGGATGAAATCTACACCCTTTAGGAAAATTGCGCAATGAGGGTACAGTGCCTCTAATTGTAGGAAGGGAACCTCTTTTGAACCCCCCTTCAGGTCTTGAATTAAATAGTCCTTGAGTATACGGATGGGAAGGGTAGTCAAAAATTTGTCTCACAGTGCCTGATTCGACAATGTGTCCTGCATACATTACCATGACATTATCAGCCATTTCTGCAACAACCCCAATGTCATGCGTAATCAGAAGAAGGGCCATCCCTTTCTTCTGCTGCAGTTTTTTTATGAGTTCCAAAACTTGGGCTTGAATGGTAACGTCTAATGCAGTTGTGGGTTCATCGGCAATGAGGATATCCGGTTCGCAAAGAAGGGCCATAGCAATCATGACTCTTTGTTTCATACCCCCTGACATCTGATGCGGATAATCATCAAGTCTTTCAATAGGGTTTGATATTCCCACTTCTGAGAGAGCTTGAACGACTTTTTCAATCGCTTCATTTCCACTCAAATTTAGATGCAGGTCGACAGCTTCTAGGAGTTGCCAACCAATAGTGTAAACAGGATTTAAAGCAGTGGCAGGATCTTGGAAGATCATTGCGATCTTTCCGCCCCGGATTCTACGGAGTTCATTTTCTGAAAAATTAAGTAAATTTTGCCCTTTGAAAAGCACCTCTCCTTCCGGTGGAAGGGCTGGAGGAGAGGGTAAGATGCGAAGGATTGAAAGCGCTGTTACAGATTTACCACAACCAGATTCCCCCACAAGGGCCAGCGTTTTTCCTTTATACAGATCAAATGAAACATTTTCTGCTGCAGAATAAGCTTTGCCACCAATTTCCAAACGTGCATTTAATTTGCGTACAGAAAGGACTGGTTCTTCAGAAGGCATAGGTTAAATTCGCTTCAATTCTAAATGAATGCCAATTTACCTCATTTAATCTAGTTTCTGAAACAACTTTTTCATATTCGTAATCGGAATAGTGAGTATCCGAGTAATCATCGAGGACAAACGTTCTGTCAACACCTGGTCTTGTATTATAATAAAGGTAAGAAAGTTTAATTCCACCAAGCCAATTACAATTGATCGCATATTGAGTGCCAAGATAGCCTTTAACCCCTGTACCATTGGCACGATGTTGGAAATCATTATAAAATTCGGGACGTAAATTCCAGTGTCCAGTTCCGTTAAACTTTGCCCAATGGTATTCTACGCCGCCAAAGAAATCCCATTCGCAATTGTAGAGATAATTTAATTCTAATCCGACCCAGGGACCTCTCCATTTTGTTCGGTAGTTACTATGTAAGTCATGCACATGGACATCAACCCTTTCTCCGTCAAATAGTACGACGTGTCCATCAAACATCCTCAAATGTTGTTCGGCATATGAGTATCCGATCAAGGGTGTAACAAAGAAATTATCACAGAAAAGTGTATATAAATACCCTATGCTAGCATTGAGATCAAAAACTTCGCCGCGGTTGGCATCACAATTAAACCGTGAATATTCCCCTCTTCGATTATTCCTATTGAAATCAGAATCTTGAACCTTTCCGTCTAATATTTTTCCGTACTCTCCATCTAACCTGATAAGCCATTGATCACAAATATAAGCTTCTGCCTTAGCACCTAATTGGTACATTTGTAGATGGGTCCATTTCAATTCTGACAAGACATTGGGCCGATTGTGGACTCCAGCAATATTCCAATTTAATGTATCGTACCGGTATCCCGCCGAAACTTGAACTTTAGGTTCAGAGATCCATTCTTCGGAATACAATCCTAAATTATTCAACATGAGCACTAAACCAATTAAAGTTGGAGACCACTTACGCATATATTATTCCTTTATTATTTCCATCATTTCCCATTTAGATTTAACGCGCACGGCACGGATACGAACGCAGGCACGAAAAAGTGTGAATTATAAGGAGAATTTCATTTAATTCTAATATAAAAAAAAAGGAGCACCTCTACCGAGGTGCTCCGTAAACAGAGCGACTATGCTTTCAACTTCAGTTTAGAAGTGGTAAGCAACGAGACCTTGGATGCGGAATGAATCCCAAGTTACACGTGTAAGTTTTACACCTGAGGATTTCTCGTTGTCACTTTTTGTTGAGCGCATTGTCAAGTAAGTAGCTTCTAAGCCAGCTGACCAGCATTCATCAAATCTGTACAATGTACCGAGTGTGAACCATGGACCGTTAGCATGAACACGGTACCTGCTTGAGAAATCACCTGTTGAAGACGATGAATCAAAGTCTAAGTCAATACGTGTTTTATAGTTTGTGTGTTGGCTAGCCCAGTGCCATTGGAAACTACCATAGAGATTCCAGTCACAATCAACATTGTAAAGGAAATCTACGCCGAGCCAAGGACCTTGCCAACGGGCATTAACTGTATTTCTCACACCATTGCTGCAGCTGTATGAATCTGAGAATGAGCTGCTGCTGCTGAAATCGCTGAAGCTTGAAGAGCTTGAGCTCGATGAGCTTTCAACGAAAATTTCAGAAGAGGATGAACTAAAGCTTGAGCTGCTTCCGCTGCTGCCGCTTCCCAATCTAAAATCTTTAGATCTGATGTGTTGTACGTTGTAAGAATAACCCACTACTGGAGCAACAACGAATTGGTCGCAGCAGAAGGAGAATTCGTAACCGATACCAGCTGACAAATCGTAAGCATAGCCACGATCAGCTTTTGCGTGGAGCTTTAATTCGTCATCGCAGCTGAAACGACGATTGCCGTCAACTACGCTTCCTGGTTCAAATTTAAATGAAACTCTTTGTCTGCCGCTAACGATTTGAGCGTAATCAGCATCAGCGCGAACATAAATTCCGCCGCAGAATGTAGCTCTTGCTCCTGCGGAGATTTGCCACATGTTTAGGCCGTCGAATTTATCTTTCTCTTTAATTTCGTCGCCATTGCTGAATGATTCAGAACATGATGAATCATCGAAGCCAATTTTGGAACGAAACTCTAAACAATCATGACGATATCCGACGCCGAAGCCAAGAACTGTGTCTTCGAGACCGAGGCCAAGGCCTGTCCCACAGCACAAATCAGCGGCTAGTGTTTGTGATAATGCTATAAAGCAAACTGCTAATGTAGAAATGAGTTTTCTCATTTTTCCTCCGTTATACAAAAAATTCAAGCGACTAAACTGGTACGCCTGCTTACGCAACATATTAGGTCACACAAGAAAATTCAGCAACCAGTTTTTTTACAATTTTTTAAATTCATCATTTTACCTATGTTAAGAGAGCATTTTTTTTAGTAATCGTCTTGCTAAAAATCGGATAGGTAGTTAATTTTTTTGTAGATATAAAGCAAAAATTATGATCGAAAAATCAAAAAATTTGGATTATGGAAAAGCAACAGATTAATTACAAAGTTGGAAATACTGAGTGTAAAGGTGCATTATTTTTCGAAAAATCAAATTCTGAAAAGAGACCAGGATTGGTCGTAGCCCATGCCTGGAGAGGTTTGGAAGATTACGCGCGGAGCAAGGCAGAAGAACTTGCAAAATTGGGATATGTTGTGTTGGCAGCAGACCTTTATGGAAATGGTCAAATTGGAAACACCGATGACGAGGCAAATGAATTGATGATGCCGCTCTTTATTAATCGTAAGTTATTGAGAGAAAGAATAGTAGGAGCACTCAATGCACTTAAACAGAATCCGCTGGTTGATGCACAAAAAGTGGGTGCTGTAGGTTTTTGTTTTGGTGGATTAACGGTTCTAGAGCTATTCAAGAGTGGCATCGAAGTAAATGGCGTTGTGATATTTCACGGTGTATTTGCAGAAGTAAGATCTGGCCAAAAGGCAATTTTGGAACCCACATCAAATAAAATCAAAGGTTCGATTTTAGCATTGCAGGGAAATGATGATCCCTTTGTATCTCAAGAAGATCTAGATAAGTTTAGAACCGAATTGAGCAAATTAAAAGTGGATTGGCAGCTCCATCTATTTGGCAATGTTGTTCATGGTTATACAAATCCTGTATTGAAAGATAAAGAAAAAGGTCTTGTATCTGATCCTTTAGCGACAAAACGATCTTGGCAATTAATGACAAACTTTTTTGAGGAGGTATTTAATAAATGAATACAGTAGTTACAGCGCTTTATGGTTTAATTATTTTAGTTGGAGGCCTAATGGGTTTTATTAAAGCTCAAAGTATTCCTTCTTTAATTATGGGTGGATTTACAGGTACTCTGTTACTAGTTTTAGCATGGGGAATTTGGCATGCATGCAAATATAGTTATTGGCTTGCTTTTGCAATATCCACGTTCTTAACGGCATTTTTTGCCTATCGCTATTGGTCTACAATGGCAATCATGCCATCTGGCGTAATGGCAATTATTAGTCTGATAGTAGCAATTTTATTAATCATAAATCGGGAACCAAAAAAATTGAGTGTGCAGTGACACATCAACTCCCATCAGATTCTCCCTCATTAGAAGTTCCACAAAATACTTCAGATGATTCTTCCATTCCGCAAGAATTTTGCGAAAAACTTTTTAAGGAATTTAATGAATTTAAAGAGAGTGATTATCCATTAGTGAGCATCATTATACCAACGCTTAATTGTGCTCACACTATTGGTTTAACTTTAGAAACATTGTTAAATCAGGATTATCCCCTAATGGAAGTGATTGTAATCGATGCAGGATCGAATGATAGGACAATAGAAGTAGTGAAAAGTTACAGGCATCATGCCGTCAAAATATATTCCATTTCTGGCTATTATCGTTATGAAATGTTAAATAAGGGGATTTCACATGCGACAGGGATGTACTTAAATTTTCTTTTTCCAGGGGACTATTACATTTCACGAAGTACTTTGAAAAGCATGATGGTTTTGGCGATGAGACATGACTCCCCTTCTTTGGTCTTTTGTGGGACTCTGTTGCGGGATGGAAAATCTGAACCTAAGATTATGTTCAGACATTTAAGCTTAAAGATCTTAAAGCGCGGTCAACAACCTACAAGTTTACAATCTTGTTGGTTTAGGAAAGATGTGTTTACTAAAGTAGGCAAATTTAATACTTCTTACGAGATGCGTGGAGGATATGAATTGCTTTGCAGATATGTTTTAAAAGGCAATTTGCAAACTGTAGCGACACCAAAAGTTTTGACTGATTATGATCTTCGCTATGTCACAAAAAATATGGTGATATTGCATTTTAAGGAAACTTTTAAAACGATATGGAAATATTTTGGTCTTTGGGATTTAACTGTTTGGTTTTTCAGGCAAAAGGATTTTGCCCGCTACGTAAAAATCTGGTTTAGAAGTTTGCGCGCTTCATTTATGGGCAACTATGGGTGATAAAAATCCTATTGCACCAACAATTTTAGAAGTACACTTAATTTGGGACCATGCCAAGCACAATGCTTTTTCTGATCTCATATTTTATGGCAATTATTGGTTTTGCGTTTTTAGGGAATCTGACGAGCATGAAAAAGGTGATACAGGAACAATCAGGGTTATTTGGAGCAGGGATACCTTAAAGTGGGAGCACGCGGCGCTTTTTAAAATTCCGTCGATGGATCTTCGGGACCCTAAATTAAGTGTCACGCCTGATGGGAAATTGATGCTTCTTTTTGGCGCTGTTGAATTGGATAAGAATCATAAATATATCAGTCGAGATTCACGGGTCACATTTTCTGAAGATGGGTGGGAATGGGGACCTATCGTTACTGTTTTGCCAAAACATGAATGGCTATGGAGGGTGACTTGGGTAGATGAAGCAGCATATGGTGTTTCGTACCGTTTTTCGAATTTTGAAAAGCTCAAAGAGGAATGGTTAGTCACCCTTTGGAAAAGTCTTGATGGAGTAAATTATGAAGTGGTGACTCCATGGAAGATCCATGGAAGACCTAACGAATGTACTTTAAGGGTGAAGCCTTCGGGAAAGATGATTGCCCTAATGCGAAGAAATGAACGGGGTTTTCGTCATTCTTGCATTGGGACAAGTGACCCTCCGTACAAAGATTGGGTTTGGGAATTATCTAAGGTACAATTAGGAGGCCCCAATTTTGTAATTTCAGAAGAAACGGAGCATCTTTGGGCAAGTGGAAGAATGATATTTATGAGTCCTTACGGAGGAATATTTAAAACAGTTTTAGCTTCAATGACTGAAAGCTATTTACGACCAGTAAGAGTATTGCCAAGCGATGGGGACACTGGTTATCCTGGAATGGTTTTAAGGGAGGGTGAGTTATGGATAAGTTACCATTCCTATCATCAAGAAAAAACAGCTATATTTCTTGCTAAAGTAAAACTGCAATAACACGAACTGAACCGATGAAAATTACATCCCTATTTTTATTTTTTTTATTCTCAGCTTTTAGTCTTCATGCTTTTTATAACGAGTTTGAAGAAAATCCATTGATCCCTGATGATTATAAACGTCAGATGGAGGAGTTTTTGCTTCCAGAGGACCATCCATGCAAGCCTTACATGGACATCCTTTTTCAAAATCGCACAATTCTAAAAAATTTAGATAATTTTGAATTAGCGGGTTTTCAAATCCTCTATCGTCAAACGCGAAGCAAAATAAAAGTGGCAAAGCATCGGCTGATGCCAGGTTACCTTGTAAAGGTTATCTTGGATGATGAACTAGAACTGAAAAGAAATATCCCTGAATGGTTTTGGTTTACGCAAAGATGTATTGGAGCTAAAAAAATTAGGAATTCGATAGATACTCATGGATTTACCCTCTTCGCCGTCCCAAAAAAATGGATCTACCCTCTTCCGTGGCATAATGCACCCACTCGGCTTGGGTACATGCCAAAAGCGATCGTTCTCTTGGTTGAAGATATGCGTTTATACAGCCATGCAGACTCAAAGATTGCTTGGAAAGTTAAAATGACTAAAAAGCATTTGGATGAACTCTATGTTATATTGACTGAAGCTGGCGGAGCTAGCTATCGGACTGACAATATTGTCTATTCTCAACGCGGACTATTTGCATTTATCGATACAGAGTATCCTGACATACCAGCGGATCTTTCAAGGATTAAGAGGCATCTTACAGAAGAGATGGGCAATTATTGGCAAGCTTTGATCGATTCGGAGGGAAAGGCTACTCAAGAAGAGATTCATATTCTGAGTAAAGAAAATCAGATAAACCCTCTATATTTTTGAGAGGAAACCATACTTTCCATTGTCCAGAAGCCTGATTAACCCACATTTGGTAGCCGTAAATACAGGTGCAGTTTTTTAGGGTAGCTTGATGAAGCAGTTCAGTAAACCTAGGGCGAATAGCTACATCCATGACCACAGAATTCGGAAGAATATGGCAAACAGGAATAGGCATAGGTGAAGGTGTAGCATTGACCAAAATGTCGTAGCCTTTTTGAACATCGGAAAGATTATCTAAAGATCGGCTTAATATTTTGACATTTGCTCCTCTTTTTAAAGCTTCGTATGATATCGCTTTACCAGTGGCACCTGCACCAATGATGATAAAATGTTTGTTGTTTACAGGGAGATACTTTTCTAGTGCAGTGAGAGCTCCAACACCGTCAAAATTATAAGCTTTAGTGTTATCATTTTCGAAAACAATTGTATTGAGAGATTTCATTCCCCTTACATCGCTTGAAACTTCATTCATATAAGGAAGCGTTGCCTCTTTTAAAGGCATTGTCACACTCAGTCCACTAAATTTTAATTGCTTTGCATAATTAAAAAATTCTGTAAGTTCTTCTGGATTTAGATTCATTTTAACATACACAGCATTGATCCCATATTTTCTAAATCCTCTATTATGGATCACATTGCCCACACTTCTTTCGACAGGATTTCCAATAAGTCCGAAAACTTTAGTTTCAGGATTCAAAGATTTAAAATGGTAAATGCTCTCTAGCTCATAGGCAGGAAGTTGACCTGGAGCAATTGCCTCTTCTGCATGGACAACGGCAAAGGTAATTCCAGAACAATAGATAGGCTGCAATATACGTGTTATCTGACCTTCTTGCCCCATCCCTATAGAGATTGTATCTTTTCCATGGTGTGCATTTAGCAGCCGGAGGGCATCGAGTGTCGAATTACAAGTCATAGCGATTTTATAATATTTGGCCGGAATGGTCCTCATATTACTCACAAGTGAATGCAAATCATCTATAGGTTTATCAAACTCATGAAAAGAAAGAATCAATTGAGATTTAGGAATTTCGCTTGGTATTGGATTTCCAAATTCAATGTCGATAAGTGCAGCGTTAAGTTTGGCAAGCTCCTTAACCCTTTTTTGATATTCTTGTGGAGAGCCATTAAACTTGCCCCCATGTTTTTCCGATCTGAGTGTCAGAATAATGGGAAGTTTCGTAAGTGCCATCGCTTTTTCAATTTCGATGGAAGGATCCCAATAATCGATCCTAAATTCAAGCATATCTGCTAAGGGAGCTGCTTGAGCAATTTTAGTTTTTACATCTTCAAAAGTTTTTGCTGTAATTGGAATACAGATGGTCATTTGGAGCCTTTTTCAAACTTCAACCACTTTTCAAAATAATAATCTAGCCAATCTTTATTGTATTCAGCAATATCTTTTCTAAGATTTGGATTAGAAATCCCTATTCTCGTAAATGATTTGAACCCTGGACCAGATACTTCAATGCTCTCATGATCGTTTTCTTTAACAAATTCTAGAAAGCATGCAGAAATTTTGCCAGGAAAGTGGGACACCAGGGCTGTTTTCTTGTCATGAATATCAGCAGTAATTTCGACAGGTTTAGAACCAAAAAATGAGATAACAGATCTAACTTTTTCTAAATTTCCTGACGTATTTTTGGCATGTGAGACAATAAACCAAGGAGCTCTGTAGTAAAGTGTAGCATCGCTATTAGCAAATCCTTGTTTTTCTGAACCTGCCATAGGATGGGTAGATACAAACTCTACTAATGGGTGGGTAAGCCTCTCAAAAGATTCAGTGATCTCCTTTTTTACGCTGCCTAGATCAATGACCACAAGTTGATTATTCCGTTTTTTGGCAGCTTGGGATATGACCTCCGCGGTGGAGATAATACTATTTAAAGGCGTTGCGAGAACAATAAAATCTGTTTCTTCTACTAAATCTTCTAAAGAAAAGCATAATTCTTCGACATAGCCTTCCTCTTTAGCAATTTCTAAATCAATACAAGGACGATCCAATGCGTATATCTTTACATTTTTATTTTTTGCTTTAATCCATTTTGCAAAAGAACCTCCCATTAAACCCCAGCCGAGTATCCCAATTTTTTTAAAAGGAAAATCGTGAACTGTTTTGAGGTAGCCGTTCATTTTAGCGGAGTCCATCAACAATTGGAAGATCGGTTTGATTTTTTCTGCAAGGATAGGATTTTTGCTTCGTTTTTTGACAATTTCCAAAATTTCTTCTTCTCGGGGTAAATCTTCTATAGGCAATCCAATTTTTTTCTTATATTTATGGATCTCCTCTGAAATCACCATGCGGAAATGGAGCATTTCGCATATGTCTTTATCAAGATCATCCAACTTAAATCTGAGATCTTGCAAATCTTTATCGCTCATGGCATTTCCCCCATTTTATACATCCCTAACACTTTAAGGTCATTTGATTCTAACCTTAAATTATTTAATAGCCTATTCACTATCTCAGGCAAATTACCAGCCGTCAAGTCTAAATAAAATTGATACTCAAATGGTTTTCCCACAATTGGCCTAGACTCTATTTTCGTTAAGTTTACTTTTTCATCGTAACAACTCTTTAACACTTTCGAGAGGGCTCCTGGAACATGCTTAATTTTGAATGTCAAAGTGCATTTATTAAAAGAGTCATTGTTAGGATTTTGTTTAGTTATGACTACAAACCGGGTGTGATTAGCACTATTATCTTCAACATGCTTTAAAAGAATAGAAAGACCATAGATTGCTGCTGCTTCAGCGCTGGAGATCGCTGCCAAGCTTCTATCCCCGCTCCTTGATACAAAATCTGCAGCACCTGCAGTGTCATCGCTCATTGCTTTTTCAAACCAGGGATGTTTTTTAAACAGCTCAGAACATTGTTCCAAAGCCTTCGGGTGTGAAAAAACTTTTCTTACTTTATCTAAAGGACCTCTCCCAATCAAAAAATGTTCAATGCGCATGTAAGATTCAGCAACAATAAAAAGAGGTCTCTTGCATAGTTCATCATAAATTTCATGGATTGACCCTACTAAACTATTTTCTATTGGCACAACTCCGTAATCGGCGTAGCCACGCCAGACCGAATCAAAAATATCGGAAAAGCGGGGAAGGCCCATAAAATCGTGATTTTTTCCAAAGTATTTCAGGGCATTCAAATAGGTAAAAGATCCTTTGATACCTTTATGTGCTATTCTACTCATGGTCTAACCATCTCTAGTATTTGCTCAAACTGACTTACTGACAATTGTTGTTTAACATCAGTTTTTGCATCGTTTGGGTCGTGATGAACTTCAATAATGTATCCATCAAAGGCATATTTAATTGCCTCCTCCATTATTTCGAAAACGTTCTCTTGCGAGCCTCCAATATGGGAAGGATCGAGGATCATTTTCAATCCGGTCTTTTCTTTCATCCTCATGGACATTTCATAGTCTGGAAGATTACGGTAATTCTTTGGATTTGCCATTTTTCCTGGAGAAAATCCACGGTGGCACATCATAAGCCTTTCCTTAGGGAATCCTGCTGAAATGATATGTTCATAAATGCCTATCCAATGTCTTTCATCGTCCCACATCTGGTTTTTGAACATGAATGTAATCCCTTCAGGACCTTCTGCCAATACTTTGGAAATTTTGGTTTGTTCCAAATGGTTTTGGTTTCTTGCTCCCAACCATACAAGCATGTTCGCATCTTTTCCGATGCCTTTCATTGCATCCACTACTAGTTGAGCATGTTCGGATGTTAGAATTTCCGTTGCCGGGATCAGGCCGTGAGATAAAGTTTCCTCCATCAACATAGGCAATGACATCCAGCCAAGACCTTCCCAACCTGGCTGTGTTCGTGGCTTCCAGAGGGAAGCTCGGATTGCGTTCAAACCCATATTCTTTAAAGCAGATACACTCTGCCTTAATTGTGAGCGGGATTCCAATGCGCAAGGACCTGCGATTAGAATGGGACCGCCATTTTTCAACGTTTTTATTTTCATAACCATCCTCAAATTTGAGGGTTTATTAGGGCAAAAAAAAAGCCCCGCTTTTTGGGCGGGGCTTTTTACACCTTGCAAGCTCAGAATTTTATTCGAGCATCAGCAAGCCTCCCGCCGTATCGGGTTTGAGTAAAAGTACCAGAAGCAAACGGTAAAGAGGCTTTGCAACATATTTAAAATGGACCTTTGTCCTTAAATTTTAATTCAAGCTCCATTTTATCAAATCTATAAGTTAAATTCAAGGAGGATATATTCTATTTGTGCAATCTCTGATGCGGAACATACTGGAATGCAAAAATTTTCGGCCTTACAGCACTTATTAAAGCAGCATCCAGATGGGAAAAGACATCGCGCCCGTCAGGGGTCGAACCTGAAACCTTTGGCTCCGGAGGCCAACGCTCTATCCATTGAGCTACGGGCGCATTGGGAAGAATTATAGGGCAACGCCAAGATTATGTAAAAAATTAAAATGGACATGTTTCACAAATTGTTGCATCAGAAGTATTATACTTAACTTTTTCAAATCAACCGTTTGTATGCGGTCAGGGCAAAGGCGGTAGCTCCCTCCGGTCGCCACCGCATTCCACGGCCTCCGGCAAGAGCTTTATAGCTTTTGAAGCTAAGCGTTCGTACTTAGTATGAGAGAACGAATTATTCTGCGCAGGAGTCTTGGTCATCGTCGCAGCACCAGCCGCCGCCGAGGGCTCTGATGAGGACGACGGTGTAGAGGTAGCGGTTTGAGAGGACATCTACGTATTTGAGTTGCTCCGTAAGAAGCGTGCGCTCGTTTTGAACCACATCAAGATAGTTGTTTAGGCCTTGACGATAACGGTGTCTATAGACATCCAAGGCAACTTGGGCATTCTTTACCCCTTCCTGAGAGGCATTTGCAGCATCTATATATTTCAAAAGGTTAGATAGAGCATCTTCCACTTCCCTGAAGGCCACTAACACTGTTTGTTCATAATTTGCCGCAGCTTGCAAATATCTTGCTTTAGATGCGTCAAGATTCGCGCATTTCTGGCCAGCATCGAATAATGTAGAACTAGACTGTATCACGTAGGCCCAAAGCCGAGCCCTCCAATCCAATAAATTAGCAATCGTGGGTGATGAAAAGCCTAAAGTTCCACTTAAACTAAGTGTAGGAAAGAAATCAGCGTAATAGTACGCCACTTCAGCACCTGATGCAGCCATCTCACGTTCAGCCTCACTAATATCAGGACGCCTTCGAAGCATTTGCGAAGGCAACCCTGTTGGAACAATAGGTGGGACTGCTGTGTAAGCCTCAACCGATAAATCAAAGTCAGAGGCATATTCTCCAACATAAACTGCTAAAGCATCAACTTGTAATGCTAGCAATCGATTTGCATCAACAAGATCAAATTGTGCATTGGCTAGCTCCACTTTAGCTAACGTGTAGTCTGCTTCATTGGCAAGACCTCCCTTATAGCGTGAGAGGTTGATGTCTACTTCTTTTTGACGCGCAGCTAATGTATTTTTTAAGACTTCAATTTGTGTTTGAAGCCCTCTCATTGTAAAATATGCTGTTGCTACATCTGAAGTCAATCTTAGCCATACTGAATCGTAGTCGGCTTGCGATGCTTGTGCCCTTGCCAACTGTGCCATGATAGAATCATCGCGTTGTCCCCAAAGATCAACTTCATAAGAAAGAGTAAAGGGAAGTTGTATGTTTTGAAAACGTACTCTCTGCAGCCGTTTGGGGCCTCCCGTTCCACCTACAACAGCAGGAACACCGTTATTTGGTACAAGTGGATTAATATTTTGTTGGGTACTGCCTGCAGCGGTATTGATCAGCTGCATACTGGCTTGATCCACAGGATTAAACATCAAAAATGGCCAATCATTAGCGGCAATTGATCTCAAGACTGCATATTCTTCATTGATTCGGGCAATCGCTTGTACCAATGTGGGGCTATAGCTTAGTGCTTGTTCTTCCAATGAGTTGAGAACTGGATCTTTAAATATTTCCCACCACGCTTCACAGGGTAGAGCATTAGGATTCCCTGAGTCTGGAGTTTTAAAATCTTCCGGTACTGGAGTTTCAGGCGGAGTATACACCGGTCCCACATGACAAGAAGCTAGTGATAGGATAAGCAGACCCATTATGATATGTTTGAATTTCTTCATAACACTCACATATAGCTTAATAGATCCTGTATTTCAAATAATTTAACGGTGACGAACTTCAATGATACATTTTTTCTGGGCAAGTTCATCGATAAGGATAGAGAGTTTTTCCTGATTGTCTCTGTCTAGGTTGGCATCCCATTCATCGAGAAGTAAGACATCGACATCTACCTTTTCAGAGATTTCAACCAATCTTTTCTTTAGGGACTCCCCCGTTGAATACTTATTTGTCTCAGATTCAAAGCTTAATTGATTATGTGTAGGTAAAAAGAACGCCCTATCAGCTAACGCATTTTTAACTAACATAAGAGCGGTCGACTTTCCAGCTCCATTTTCTCCACGAATAGTGATCCTTCCTGATTTAGCAGCTTGTTTTATGATATCTTCATGAGACTGTAGGCAAGTTGGAGCTTTGAGGGAAACGTGATCGTCTGGAGTGACTGGCTCCTGAGAAAAAAGCATCTTGGACCATTTAACTTTCTTTTCGAGAGTTTTATGTGCATCTTTTGAAGCTTGAATCGCTCGATAGATTGAATTGAGTTTGCTTTTATGCATCGACCAACGGAAAGCGAGAGTCAGAGTAATATATGTATAGGACAGCACCATAAATAACAAGGGTAGTGCAACAACGAACGAGGAGAGGAGAACAAGGTCAGATTTGTGTTTCAGGAAGTAGTAAACTACGACGATGAGTGTTGGAATACAAGTAATTAAGGATACGAAAATCGCCATTAACTGATCAAAACGTTCTAGATCGACGTTTCTCTGTAAACACCGGTTCACTCTTTGTCCGGTTTTTTCCTGCCATAGTTCAAAATTATAACGGTTTCCTAAAAGTACGTTGTCCCAAGCTGCAAGGAGTGATTGTCCAAGTTCGATACGTGCGGTTAGGGCTTTTTGGGTCAAAAATCTTTGTGCCCTTCTATTCATTTTCATAATAATGATGACCAGGGTCACGCTGAAACCGTAAGAAACTGCAAAAAGTGGTTCCACAGCAATGGAGAGAGTCAAAATATTGAAAATAACGCTGAGCCCGTAAGTGCATAGATCAAAGCAATAGTCGATCAAGGCATTAAGAGCGTTCGGTCCTTCTGAGTTTAGGATGGAGAGCTTTTCCTCTTTTAGTCCTTTGTTGCTCCATTCACCGATATTATTACGGTTATTGGACACAAACGCGTTGATGAAAGAACGCTGAGCCTCTTGTCTCCAGGTAATTTTCAGAATAAATGCAACGCACCATGGAATATAGGGCGCTGCGAGCGTTACAAGATAAAGGACTAGAAAATGGAAAAATTCTTGCCCAGCTGTAAGGCTGCTCATTAGTTTGACAAGCCATATTGTAGAGGAGGCTTCAATAAGTTGCTGTAAAACTAGAGCTATGAAGGTGCCGATGGCCCAACGATTAGTTAGAAGGCCTAAAATCTGCTTATGAACTTTTGGGGATGTAGTTTCAAACATATATGAAGCTCAAAATAGGGTAAAACCTTACCGAAACTATCATCAGAGCTGTGTGACCCCCAAAAATTGGTTGCGATTCTTGAATACCTATAATGTTATCAACAATGAAGTAAAGGAAGCAACAAGGAAACAAGAAATATTTGAGGAAGTCGGAAGCCAGAAGTCTGAAGTCAGAAGTAGCAGCAAGGAGCACACTATAAAAGAGCTTTGAATATTAAAGTTATAATTTAACTTCCGACTTCTACTCCAAGAAGAGGAGGAAACTTTTGAGGTAATCCCCTTCTGGGTGGAAAAGGTTGACTGGGTGGTCAAAGGCTTGGCGGTGTTTGCCGAGAATTCGGACATTTCGTCTGGCTTCGATGGCGGCTTGAAATAGAACCTGTCTAAACAGTTGTTCATCCACGTGATAGGAACAGGAGCAGGTAAGAAGGAGAGAGTTTTTGGGCATTTTCTCCATGGTAATCCGATTGATATCTTTGTAACCTCTGCATGCAGGGATGATATCACTTTTTCTTTTTGCAAATGCTGGAGGATCCAAAATGGCCAAATCGTAGTTCAAAGGCTTTTCACGTAAAAATTTGAAAACATCCTCGCAGTAATTTCCTTTTGAGACATTTTCAAATCCATTAAGTTCAATATTTTTTTGTAAAAGGTCGATCGCTTTTGAGGAGATGTCAACAGAGTCTACTTGAGTAGCTCCACCAGCCATAGCGTACAGAGAAAATCCTCCGGTATAGCAAAAGGTATTTAAAACTCTTTTCCCATGAGAAAGCTCGCCAATCCATTTTCTCATGGCAGATTGGTCGAGAAAAAATCCTGTCTTTTGTCCAGATGGGACATCCACAAAAAAGTTTAATCCATTTTCTTTAACTTTAATCACATCAAAAGGGTCTCCATAAACTAGGCGTTGAACCTCTTTGAGCCCTTCTTCTTTTCGTGAGGAGGAGGTAGATTTTTCATAAATGGCTTTTGGTTTAAGTTCTTGGATAAGGATTTCGATGATTTCGTCTGCAATTTTCTCCATTCCAAGGGTGGAATACTGTACAACCAAAACTTGGTCATATTTATCTACGATTAATCCAGGGAGTGAATCCCCTTCACCATTGATGATGCGGAAAGCGTTGGTCTCTTGTTTGTGAAAAAAAGATTTGCGGAATTCAATAGCTTTTTTGATGCTTTTATGGATGGCTTCAATGGGCGTAGTTTCTTCAAAAGAGATCATCCGGCCGATAATTTTGGCTTTTTTGTTGAAGTAGGCGATGCCGAGTGTGTCGCCTTTTGAGCTTTTGACGAGTAGAAATTCTCCATCTTGGAAATCGGGCAAAGATTGGATTGCACCGGAAAAGATCCAATGATGTTTGTTTAGAATGGGTTTATCTTTTCCTGGCTTTAATATTACTGAGTGCATTGTAAATCCATTATTATAAATCGCACCCGTGCGTGTGCGCGGTTATTCTTAAAAATAATAGCATTGATAAACTTAGAATAAAAGAAGAGATACCGCTTGTTTGAGCGGACGTAGCGGACACAGCGGACAAAAGCGGTAGCCTTTCCGCAGGCTTGGAGTGCGGTGGGGAGCGGATGCGGAGCTACCGCACTCCACGCCTGCGGAAAGGCTACCGCTTCGTCCGCTGTGTCCGCTGTGTCTGCTTTGGTCTACTTTCCTTTGTTGAGGCCGCCTTTGTGGGCTTTTTCGACTTTGACAACGACTTTAAGATGGGGTGCGGTAGGCGAACTGCGTTTTTTAGTCCGTTCCTTATTGAATTCCTCTTCTTGCTGTTTCAGCTGCCTGCCGACAAGAGAGCTAATCATTTTCATGAAGTTAGAATCAAGAGCTGGATTAGTACGAAGAAAGGCAAATAAATTTTGTAAGGCTTGGTTGACATCTTTAACGAGTTTTTGACTGACTTGGGTGGAAACATTGGCATCCATTTTGCCTCCAGGTATCTGCTCAAAAGTCGTTTTAATCGTTTTGATCAAATTATCGACTTCTTTTTTTGAAACTTCCTTAGGTGCTGCCTCTGCATGTGCATGAAAGGCCTCAATCTCTCTACGTGCTATCCTAAGGGAAGTGTTAAATTCACTGCTGCTCATAAATACCTGTTTCAAAAGTTTTTAGAATGGAACATAATTTCTTTTTTACATTCAGTCAAGGTTTCAAAAGAAATTCCTTTGAAATAATTAGAGCCGTCTGTTAGGATTTCCACTTTCAATCGGAGTATAGCGCAGTTTGGCTAGCGCGGCTGCTTTGGGAGCAGTAGGTCGGGGGTTCAAATCCCTCTACTCCGATTCCTATTCCCAAGGCATTGAGTGACTATGGTTAATTTAATGCAGCAAATCCTTGGAACTTTCTATTGGGATCCTGATAGAGTATTCTTCACAATTCCTGGCACAGATCATCCTATTGTTTGGTATGGCGTTCTTTTCGTAGCTGGATTTTTTATAGGCTATCTTCTCGGTGTAAGAATGTTGACCGAGAAACTAAAAAGTTCAATGTCCGAGGCCAGTGCTAAAGCCCTTTCAGCAAAAATTATGGACCGCGTTCTTTGGTATACGATAATAGGAACGGTTGTGGGCGCGAGGTTGGGGTTAGTCTTTTTTTATGAGTGGGATTATTTTAAGGATCATCCTCTGGATATTTTCAAGATTTGGGAGGGGGGACTTGCGAGCCATGGTGGATTTACCGGAGTGATCATTGCTTTGATCTTTTTTTATTGGAGAACAAAGAAAGATGTGCCGGAAATGAACTTTTTAAACTGGCTTGATTTGTTGGTTGTCCCGATATCATTAGTTTGTGTGTTTATCCGGTTAGGCAATTTTATGAACCAGGAGATTGTGGGGCAAGCGACCGATTTACCCTGGGGAGTGATTTTTGGCCATCCCGCCGAGAGAGTAAGTACGGTAGCACGGCATCCTGTGGTGTTGTACGAGGCTTTGGCCTATTTCCTGGTATTTTTGTTTTTGTTGCAGTGGTGGTGGGTGAAAGAGAAAACATTACCGGCAGGATTGTTGTCGGGCGTTGGGATATTACTGTTGACTACTGCTCGATTTTTCTTAGAGCCTTTCAAACTGAAACAAATGTCTCATATTGACCAAAGCTATTTGGAAGTTGGGCAGTTGTTGTGCATACCGTTTTTGCTTTTAGGATTGGGCTTGGTAGTCTATGCCTTGGCAAACTGTCCTAATAAGCGGACTAAGCGGACATAGCGGTAGCCTTTCCGTACAAACCCTACAAAAACGGTGGCCTTTCCGCAGGCGTGGAGTGCGGAAAGGCTACCGCTTTTATCTGTTATGTCTGCTTTGTCCGCTTTGTCCGCTTTTGTGCGATTTGTCCTTTCTTCTTTTAAATTCTTGGAAATGTTAAGTTTATTTTTTAAAACTTAAATCTTCGATCAGTTTTGCAAATTATTGATTATGAATATCTCAACACGAATTGTGTCAGCTGTTATTGTTATATTTCTTCAAGGATGCAGCTGCTGCTATCAAGCTGAGCCGATCGATTTGCCTGAAGAAGTTTTAGAAAATGCAGTTGCTGATGCAAACACTGATCCTTTATTAGAAACGCAAGCAACACTGCCTGAAAAATGGTGGGTGCTGTTCGATGATCCTCAACTGGATGAATTTATCTCAACAACCCTTTGCAGAAATCCTAATTTGCAGGCAGCACAAGAAAATATCTACTTAGCTGCAACTAATGCAGATAGAATCCGCGCAAATTTATTTCCGATGCTCACTTGGGCTGGCGATATTTCACGTCAGAAACTTTCTGAGACAGGTTTAGTTCCTTTTCAAGCTGGGGTGACACCAGGTGGAATAGGCCCTACAGGGCCTACGGGAGGCTTTCCAGTCACTGCAGGACAGAATGGAATTCCTGTTTATTTTACTCAATATGAGACCGAGCTAATTCTTGCATATGATTTTGACGTTTGGGGAAAAAACAGAAATTCTTGGAAAGCTGCACTCAGCGAAATCCAAGCGGAGATCGCTGATTTATCGTTTACGCAACTGCAACTTAGCACAGCAGTAGCTCAAACCTATTATCGTTTACAAACCGACTATCAAAGATTAGAGATTGCTCAGCAACTTGCAACAAATAGAAGCGAGTATCTAGAAAAAATAAAAAGTCTTGTCACGGGTAGCCTAAACGATATATCCACACAGCACATTGCAGAGCTTGCTTTGACCAATACAAGGCAGACAGTTTTGCAAATTGAAGCAGATATTGCAGTCAATGAAGTTCAATTGCGAACATATTTAGCGGGAAATTTTTTGGAAGATATTGAAGATATTTCTATTTATTCAAAGCCTTTGCCAATAATCCCCTTTCCAGAAAATCTCCCTTTACATTTGATTGCAAGGCGTCCCGACATCATCGCCCAATTGTGGCTGATAGAATCTGCTGGAAGGCAGATTGAAGTGGCAAAAGCTGGATTTTATCCAGATTTTAACATTAATGCTTTATTTGGGTTTCAAACCATTCATTTGGCCAAGCTTTTTCAATGGAAAAGTGTTGATTACAATATTGACCCTGCCTTTTCACTGCCGATTTTTGATGGTGGCAAGTTGATTGCAAACTTGCAAGGAAGCGAGGTTAACTACGATTTAGCGATTTACAAGTACAATGATTTGGTTTTAAACGCTGTTAAGGAAGTTCTGCAGGCATTGGCAGTGTTGAGAAATCAGGAAAAACAACTGCAGGAAACGATTTCCTATTTGAAGTATCAACAAGAAAACATGCGCCTGACTGAGCTACGCATTCAACATAATATAGGATCGAGCCTCGAGTATCTTGATAATCAACAAAAGGTATTGGAAGCATTGGACCAGCAGACAGTTGCTCTTGGAGAAACCCTGCAAGCAATGATCTCATTGATCAAATCCCTTGGAGGTGGTTATGAAAATTGTTTGGAAGAGTGAGGTAACAAAGTGACAGAACCTGTAGAACAGATACCTAAGCCAGAAGAAACAAAAAAACAGCCCGTTATTGAACCGACTCATCGTAATAGGTCCAAGGCTTTAATTTGGTTTACACTTTTTCTATTATTAGCGGGTATCGGGTGGTTTTGCTATTGGTTTTTCTTTTTGCAATACCATGAGTATACTGATGATGCTTATATAAGCGGCAATTTGATACCGATTAACTCGGCTATCAATGGTTCTGTGATTGCTTTTTACGCAGATGACACGGATCTGGTCAAAGAGGGGCAATTACTCGTTCTACTGGATCCTACAGACTACAAAATCATTTACGAAAATGAGCTTGCAACGTTAGCTCAGGTTGTTTTACAAGTGCGTCAACTTTATGATACTGTATTAGTCGATCAAGCGGCTGTTGAAAGCAAAAAAGCGACTGTTGCTAATCTTCTTTATGATTACGAAAACAGGTTGCAACTTGTCGGAAGTTTGGCGGTTTCAAATCAAGACTTTGTCCATGCCAAGAATAACTTGTTAGTAGCGCAATTAGATTTGCAGCAGGCGGAGAATCAGCTTAAAGTTGCACAAGCAGCGGCAGGAAATACCCCACCCGAAAGACATCCTTTGATTGAGCAACAAAAAAGCAGAGTCAGATCTGCTTATTATAATCTACAACACACAGAAATTATCGCTCCTGCAACTGGATATGTAGCCCAAAGAAATGTTAATGTGGGACAGTGGGTCACACCAAATACGAATCTAATGGCTATCATTCCTACAAACTACATGTGGGTAGATGCTAACTATAAAGAAACCCAGCTTACCTATATGCGGGTAGGTCAACCTGCCTCTGTTTGGTTGGATATCTATGGAGATGATGTCGAATACAAAGGAAAAGTCCTTGGAATTGCTTCGGGAACTGGAAGTGTCTTTTCGATTATTCCTCCTCAAAATGCGACGGGGAACTGGATTAAAATCGTTCAAAGGTTGCCAGTAAGGATTGGCCTTGACGCTGAGACTTTGCAAAAATTTCCTGGACGTCTAGGACTTTCTGCTGAAACGTATGTCGATATCACAAATCAAGACCTCCCGATGCTGACAACAGTGCCTAATACAAAATCGATAGGAACAACAAATGTGTTTGATATCGATATGCAAAAGGTTAATGAAGTGATCGACAAGGTGATTTCAGAAAATATGGCGAAAATCCAATAGCATGGACAAAAAGTTTTACTTTGGTTTCCAATTAGCTCTATTAAATTTTGCAATAGGCCTTGGGACTTTTATACAGATTCTCGATTCTTCTATTGCAAACGTGGCAATTCCTTATATTGCAGGGAACTTAAGTGTTAGTGCAGACCAAGGCACATGGGTTATCACTTCTTTTTCTGCCAGCAACGCGGTAGTGTTACCCCTTACTGGGTGGCTTGCAGACTATTTTGGAAGGGTTCGCTTATTTGTTTGGTCGGTGCTTCTTTTCGCAATTGTTTCATTCCTTTGCGGGTTTGCAACATCCTTACCTATGTTGGTCACTTTGCGGGTCCTCCAGGGAGCTGTGGCAGGATCATTAATTCCTTTGTCACAAGCTTTGATTGTGCAACATAACCCTCCAGACCATCAAGGAATGGCATTGGGCTTTTGGGCAATGGTTGTGATTGTTGCGCCGATTTTAGGTCCAATTATTGGGGGATATTTAACCGATGTTTACTCATGGCCGTGGATTTTTTACATCAATGTACCGATTGGAATTTTTTCGGCATTTATCACATGGTATTACCTGAAAGATCGTGAAACTGACATTGTTCGCAATCCTATTGATTGGGTGGGATTATTCTTTCTTGCTGTTGGTGTTGCCTGCCTTCAAATTATGTTGGACAAAGGGAAAGATTTAGACTGGTTTGAATCCAATATTATCATTACTTTGACGGTGGTATCGATTATATCATTACTGTATTTCATCATTTGGACATTTTATCAAAAGTATCCGATTGTAGATTTTTCTTTTTTTAAAAACCGAAATTTTACCATAGGTACAATTGCGATCACGATAGGTTATTTGGTCTATTTTGGAAGTACGGTGACGGTTCCCCTTTGGTTGCAAACAGAGCAGAATTATACCCCCTATTGGGCTGGAATTGCTGTAGCTCCTATCGGTTTTGTACCGTTCTTAGCTTCCCCTTTTGTTGGGAAGTACATGAACAGATTCGATCTGCGCAACCTTACAGCTGTAAGCTTTTTCCTTTTCGCTTTGGGATTTTTTTATCAGGCAATGTTTACCACCCAAGTAGATTTGGATACAGTGATGATTTCGCGGTTGCTGCAAGGCTTTGGTGTGGCAATCTTTTTCCTTCCATTGGTTCAAATTTCCTTGGGTGAGATTCCAAAGGCAAAATATGCGAGCGCCAGCGGTCTCTTTAATTTCATCCGTATTCTTGTTGGAAGTGGATTTGGAACATCGCTATCGATCCAGCTATGGACACATTTGGAAATTTTCCATCATGCAAGGCTCGCGGAATCGATCAATGATTATCGGCAAGTGATCACGCAATTCTATAGTAAAGCTCAAATGATGAATCCTGCATTCAGCAAAGAAGTTCTTAATAGCATTGTTGATAGATTGGTGGAGCAGCAAGCGTACATGTTATCGACAAATGATTTATCATGGCTTGGAGCATGGCTATTTCTGGCAATGATTCCAATGATCTACTTTTGCAAGAAGGTCACCCCCCCGCAAGCAAACGTTGCGAGTTCAGCTTCAGACGCCGCTTAACTAAAAGTTTATCCGGCATATAGGAATTTTTGGATTGATGTAAGGCGGGATTTCCGAGGTCTTGTTCAAAGTTTATGTAGATCAATTTACCATCTAAAGTTTTGGCAAAATCTTGGTTGATGAACTGGTAGATTCCCTTATAGCTTTTATCTGCTTTAACAAAATGAAGATCGTAGGTTTCTTCGGAAATAGGGTTTCCTAGGGTGAATCCTACAGGCTTATTATCGATATAGTAGATCTTTCCACTCATGTTTAATCGTTCGATAAGGCCTAGAGCATCTTGACAAGGGAAATAATCGTTATCTGCTTTATCCTCCTTCATTTGGGTTTGCCAGAGGTCTAAGACGATTTGGGCGTCATCTTTCCTTTCCGGGGTAAGTGGAAAAGAGGTGTAGCTGTAATGATCTACAAATTGATGGACGAGATTTCTTTTTCCAGAAAGATAGCGGCCGGGATAATTTTGAATTTTGTCTAAAGTGTAGAGGTAATCACTATCGGCTTCGAGATAGGATGCATCTGCAACTAGCGAAGGTGAAATATCGTTCATCCATTCGTCGGGAATGGGGTAGAGGAAATCGACTTCTTGTGTTGTTTCGAACAAGTCGTAAATGGAAATATCCTTAAGCCTGACGGTGGGCATTATATAACTGTGGCCGTCGCGAGTTTTTCCTTTAATATAGAGATTGCTATTTATGACGACTTCAAAATTATGTTCTCTACGGAAAAGGTAGCAATTTGAGAAGCTATATTCGACAAGTTTAACATTTAACTTGTTAAATGCCTCATCCAGAATAGTTTGATGTTCTAGGCCTAATTTCTCTACTCGCATAGATATTCGGTCTTTTGTTATTCTCCTTATCCATAACATTAATAATATAAAAAACAAAGAGGTGTGGTATGGCAAGTGTAGGATCAATATCAGTGATACCTGAGGGCTTTGACCCAGTGGATTATGATCTTTCGAATTTTATAACTTTCAAGGAACGCAATAAAATTGCAATGCTCGTTAGAAATCGAGGATACTTTGTAGATTTAATAGAAAAATCCACGAGAAGTGGTCCTGTTAATTTTATGAGAGTATGGAAACCCTCTAAAGATTGTATACCTTTCCTTCCGTCAATGATTGGAAAAACGGAATCAGATTTTAATTCACGCACTCCATGTCAACTCACAATTTGCGCTGCTTGGGATCCGAAGAAAATTAGAGATTAAATCTAGGGTATATTTAAGTTAATGGGAGCGAAAGCAAAAACTATCGCTCTCATCCGATAAATGTTTATCTGGGATCGATGGAGGTAGCTAGGAATTGGAGTTGTGTAGGGGAAATTCCCTCGTTCATTGCTTTGACGAAGAGTGATCCTACCACGAAGCCATCGGCAAAAGCGATGGCAGCTTTGGCAGATTCTTTTGTTCCAATTCCAAAGCCGGCGACGGCTGGTAGTCTGGAATATGTTTTTATTCGCTGTATATCGGTCTCAAAGCCTTCAGGCATCCCCTTTCGGACTCCGGTTGTTCCTTTTCTGCAGGCATAATAAAGAAATCCATCCCCTTTTTCTGAAAGCATGTTGACTCTTTCATTTGATGTGGCCGGAGTGGCTACAAATATCCTTTTCAATGGTGATTGCAAACTTAATTTCTCTTCGTGAGGCAGGTCGATCATTAATAGACCCTCAACACCTGCGGCATGGACTTCATTTAAAAAGCCTTTTCCTATTTGAATCAGGGGGTTTGAGTAGGAAAATAAAATCATTGGAATTTTGGATTGGGCTCTTATTCCTTGAATTAGATTGAGAATATCTTTAGCCTTGGTTTTTCTTTTTAGTGCAATGTTCATCGCTTCCTGTATTATGGGCCCATCGGCTACCGGGTCAGAGTAGGGAAATCCAATTTCAAGAAGGTCCATTCCTCCCCTTTCCAAAGCTAAGGCAGCTTCAATTTGATAACCGATTGGTTGTGCACCTGCTGTTAAATAACCGATGTACACTTTCTTTTTATTAAAAATATCCATTAGAGTTTTCCTTCTTTAATTAGCTGAGGAAGATCTTTGTCTCCCCTTCCGGAAATATTAATTAATAAAACTTCATCTTTTTCAAACCGGCATGCATTTTCCATCACAAAACCTAGTGCGTGGCTAGACTCCAGTGCAGGAATAATTCCTTCGGTTTGTGAAAGAAGTTTCAAGGCTTTTAAAGCGGTACCATCATCAACCTTTTCGAAAGATACCCTTCCAATCTCATATAAGTGGCTGTGTTGCGGACCAACAGCAGGATAATCCAGTCCAGCTGATATGGAATGAGTTTCTACAACCTGTCCCTCTGGATCTTGTAAGACATAAGTATAAGAACCGTGCAAGATGCCAGGACGTCCTCCATTAAACCTGGCCGCATGGAGTCCAAGTGAATTCCCTTTGCCTCCAGCCTCAACACCGATCAAAGTAACATTTTCGTCATTGAGGAATGCACTAAAAATGCCGATGGAGTTAGAACCACCTCCGACGCAAGCAATAACATTATCGGGCAAGCGTCCCAATCTTTGCAAAAGTTGCTGACGAGCTTCTTTGCCTATTATGCTTTGAAACTCAGCGACCATTTCTGGGTAAGGATAAGGGCCTAGAGCGGATCCAAGGCAATAGTGAGTTGACTCAAAGGAAGAGGACCAATCGCGTAGCGCTTCGTTAACAGCTTCTTTTAAGGTGGCTGAGCCTTGTTTGACCGGCTCCACTTTAGCATTAAGTAAACCCATTTTAGCTACGTTTGGAGCCTGTCTTTCCATATCCACAGAGCCCATATAGACTACACATTCCAATCCTAGGAGTGCACATGCGGTTGCAGTTGCAACACCGTGTTGACCTGCACCTGTTTCGGCGATTACCCTTCTTTTTCCAGAACGTTTAGCTAGCAAGCATTGTCCGAGAGCATTGTTAATCTTGTGTGCGCCAGTATGTAATAGGTCCTCACGTTTTAAAAATATTTTGGGGCTTTTAATAGCTTCAGAAAATCTTTTTGCTTCAAAGATGGGCGTTTCTCTTCCTGCAAAATCTTTTAGTAGTTGATCGAGTTCCGCTAAAGCTACAGAATCATTTTTAAATTCATTCCAATCCTTTTCCAATTGTGTGACTGGGGCTATCAAAAGTTCTGGAAGGTATGCTCCACCATAGGAACCATAATATTTAGGCATGACTAATCACCTTATTGATAAATTGAGCAGGATTGGACTCACGCATAAGGGTTTCACCAATGAGGACAGCATGATAACCCGCTTTTTTCATACGATGAGCATCCTCTGGAGTTTTAATTCCCGATTCTGAAACTTTGACGACATGTGTAGAAATTCTGCTGGACAACTTTTCAGAAACAGAAAGGTCTACTTCAAAAGTTTGAAGGTTGCGGTTATTGACTCCAATGATCTCAGCACCGGAATGAATAGCTATTTTTAAATCCTCTTCAGTGTGTACTTCAACTAAGGCTTCTAATCCCAATGTTGATGCTTTTTGGATAAACCATGGAAGTCTATTCCCTAGTACGGATGCGATCAGAAGGACAGCATTGGCACCCAAGCGAACTGTTTCTTCCAATTGTGATGGATCGACAATAAAATCCTTACGCAAAATCGGAATGTTAGGGAAAGTCTTTGCAATGCGTTCCAAATCTTCACAAGATCCTCCAAATGATACCTCATCCGTCAGCACAGAAATTGCGCTGGCGCCTCCATCAATATATTTTTTTGCTTTCTCTAAAATATCGAGGCAAGTATTGATCGAACCTGCAGAGGGTGAACGCCTTTTAATTTCTGCTATCACCGTCAGATGTTTTCTTTTTAATGAGGTCTTAAAAGAAGGTCTTGGAACGATTCTTTTGACCTCATTAATCTTTCTTTCGACAATTTCTTCTAAAATTGTTGGCATACTTCTCTCCATTGCATAAGGGTCTCGTAAGGTTTCTCTAGTTTTATTAAATGTTTTGAGTGTTCAATCCCCTCTTCAATAGAGGTTGCAGTTCCGTAAAGGAATTGTGCGACTCCAGCATTTAAGGCGATTGAGTTTGAGATAGATCCTTGTTTGCCTTGAAAAATTTCAATGAGAGTCCGCGCATTTTCTTTTGCATTTCCACCCTTAAGATCTTCCAATTTGCAAGGAGCAAGGCCATAATTTTTAGGGTCCAAAGTTCCATACGATTGCCCTTGTCCAGTGACATGGATATATTCTGCAGGACCTAAACAGGATAGTTCATCAAGACCTTGTCCATGAAAAATAAATGCATTCTTATGTCCAATCCGTTGCAGAACATCGGCAAGCTTAAAGAGCAAGTCTTGGCTATAAACACCGATCATTAATGATTGCGCGTTAGCTGGATTCAGTAGAGGTCCAATCATATTAAAGATTGTTCTAATTTTAAGCGCTTGTCTGACAGGGGCAAATACCTTCATGGCAGGATGAAAATTGGGTGCAAACATGAAACCTATTCCAGCTTTCTCAATACATTTCTGGATTTGCTCAGGTTGGGAAAGCAGCGGTATCCCTAATTCTGTTATGACATCCGCAGAACCACATAGACTTGAAACTGACCGATTGCCATGTTTTGCGATCTTGACTCCTGCAGATGCAGCAACAATTGCAGAAGCTGTAGAAATATTGATCGTATTGGAATGGTCTCCACCTGTTCCAACAATGTCCATTACAGGGAAAGGAACATTGACCCTTACCATTTCATGTTGAAGAAATCTTACAAAACCTGTGATTTCATCAATCGTTTCCCCTTTAGAACGTAAGGAAACTAGAAATGCTGCAATTAATTCAGGACATTGCTGCAAGAGAAGTTCTTTGGCAATTTTCATAATATTCAATTCAGTCATATCTTGTTTATCAAGAATTTGATTCAGAGCTTGTTTCATCATAAGACCTCCTTTTCAAGAAACATCTCTACAATGGCACTTCCATGTGGAGTCAATATAGATTCAGGATGAAATTGGACTCCATAACAAGGTCTCTGACGATGTTTGATCGCCATGACGAGACCACACTCAGTTTCTGCGTGGATGGCAAGCATTGGAGGTAGAGTTTCTTTTTTAGCTATAAGTGAATGGTACCTGCCTGCTTGAAATGGATTAGGAACTTTTCTAAATAGACCTTGTTTGCGATGGCGTATTGGAGAAGGTTTACCGTGGACAATCTCACCCGATCGGACAACTTCTCCCCCGAAAGCTTTAGCAATAGCTTGATGACCCAAACAGACACCTAAAATGGGAACAGAATTTGAAAGGGATTTTATAAGTTCAATGCATATGCCGGCATTTTCGGGAGTTCCCGGTCCAGGAGAAATGACAATTCCATTAGGGTTGAGCGATTTGAGTTCCTCTACCGTGATGAAATCATTGCGTATCACTTTGATTTCAGAATAGTAAGCTGAGATCAACTGATAGAGATTATAGGTAAAACTGTCGTAGTTATCGATAATGACTAGCATAACATTCCTCTGTTTTTGCTATTGCTTCAAGGATAGTGCGAGCTTTGTGTTGCGTTTCTTCCAGTTCTTTAGCTGGTAATGAATCATAGACAATTCCCGCACCCGTACGGACTGTGGCAATATTGTCTTTAATTGTTGCAGTGCGAATAGCGATAAATGCATCTAACTCCATGCGCCCTTGGAAAATGAGGATGGCGCCTCCATAGAGTCCACGCCGATTTTGTTCGAGGGAGTGAATGATTTCCATTGCGCGAATTTTTGGAGCACCTGTTAAGGTCCCTGCAGGAAAAGAAGCTTTTAAAGCATCGAGAGCATCCATGCCTGCTTTAAGTTTTCCTTGAACTTTTGAAACTAGATGGATGATTTTTGGAAAACGTCTGATTGACTTTAGCTCGGAGACATTGACTGTTCCCGATTCTGAGACAGAGCCTACGTCGTTGCGCCCTAAATCGACCAACATCATATGCTCTGCATTTTCCTTTGGGTCCGCGAGTAAATCTTGTTCGAGAACTTTATCATCAGTGAATCCCCTACCGCGTGTACCTGCAATTGGCATCGTTTCGATGAGCCCATCTTTTACTCGGATCAGCCTTTCGGGTGTAGCTCCAACAAATTTGAATTTAGGATGCTCATACAAATACATAAATGGAGTCGGTGCAGTTTCTCTCAATGTTTCATAAATTTCTAAAGGTGTCGTCGAAACCGTTTCATAGTACTCACGCGACAAGACCACCTGAAACGCATCACCTGCTCCTATATGTTCCTGCGCCTTTCTTACCCCCTCCTCATATTGTCCTATTGTAATATTACATCGATCCTTTTGTATCGATGTAATATTACAACGATATGTTGGAGTATAAAAAGAGGAAGGGAGTTTGAAGGTGTGGTGGGTAAGGGTTTGGTTGGTGTAGTTGAAAAGGTAGGAGTTTTTGTGAATGGTGAAGTGGAAATCGGAGCATAGGGACTCCCCTATAGGTTTTGGAAGTTTCTCGAAGTAATTAGCTGCTTCATAGGCCATGTAGCCGATGATTGGAGTAGATGGCAGGAGCGAGAGGATTTCTCGTAAAATTTTAAAGGGGTGTTCTTCTGAAAGGAATTTTTTACAAACTGTAGTGATGGTTGTGATGTGGTTAGTAGTTTCGAGCGTAAGAATTGGATCAACGCCTACATAGGAGTAATGGGTGCCTTCATTGACTTCGAGAAGGAAAGAAGGTTTATGAGGCGAGGCTAATTTCTTATAGAGTGCGAGTGGGTTTTCTGAGGCAATTGGAGTGATCTTAACTTCATGGGCAGAAGTTTGAAAAGTTTTCTTCAGAAATTGTGCTAAGTGTGTGTCAGCCATAAAGCCTCCTTAGGGTTACTAAGGAGGCCATCCACAGGATTACTTGTGGGTGTCTAGGTAACTCCTTAGATCCGGGTTAATTGTCTTTAGGGCATTTGAGCCCCTGGTAATTCTCCCAATGCTAATTTTGAATTGCTTGGCCATATCCCGTTGGTTCATTTTTCCTTCGATGAGGGCTATTACCAACTGGAGTCTTTTAGCTACGTTGCGTCTTTCCTGAAAGGTCAGGAGAAGTTTAAACAAATCTTCGATTTGTACGCGCGACTTAGCCTTTAGGCACAGGTCGACAAAGCGTCGCCAGCCATCTACAGCAGATTCTTTCTTAGACATTGTTACAAAGCCTTTTTAGTTTTTTGCATGTACTGATGTAATATTACAACGATACAAGATTAATCACAAGTGAAAAAAAGGGTGATTTGAATTGGTGAATTGTTTTATTATTTAAACCTATTAATATTAATAAAAACTATGTATGTGTATTTAGTTTTTATGTTTATATATTTTAATGAAGCTTAAATTAAATTCTAATGGTGAATTATGGCAATGATTTCTATGAGGGCGGTGGATTATTCAGCGGTTTGCGAGAGGTTGAGAAGTCCTGAAACTTTGAAGCTGGAGGATATCGAGGAACTTCGGAGAGAAGTGGTAAATGCGGATGTTGCATTTGATAAGCATCATAAGCTGAAGGATGTGGTGGATCGTCTGCATAGAGCTGTGACGAATAGTAAATGTGAAAAATGTAGTGAATATCTTTCTAGCAATGATGCCGAAATGGTCATTGATGGTAAGACCCATCAAACTTTGTTTATTGCCAAATATAACTATTTAAGCCAAGGAAGACAGTTTTGTGTTCCAGAAAGTCAGGCAGTAGCTCGAGAGCATCTTTATTACCTTTTAGATAGGAATAATTTTGCTGGTGTTCCTCCCACTTTTAGAGTTTTCTTAAACTCTTTAAATCAAAGCTTAAATCTTTATTGTGAAAGTCATGAAAGTGTGACTTGCGCCTCTTCTGAACATCAAATGAAACTAGGAATCCATTTGAGAAGATGTTTTATTCACCAATTTAGAACTGTCAATATGGACCCTTCATCGGGAAATATATTAATCCCGAGCAATCGTGAAATTTTGAATGCCTTTCCGATAGACGGTGGCTATTGTTTACCCGAAAGATTTAGCAAAAGCAGGCTGTCTTTTGATTTAGTTAGCCATTCTCTGAATGATCACATTTTCTATGATGAACAATTTTCTGAAGAGGAAAAGGCCTATATTGAGAATATAGACATTGGGGCAGATAAAAAGCTTATAGGAAATCATATTCCTTTGCTGGAAGGAGAATCTTTAAAAATCTTTGAAGTTGCCAATAAGATTTTGAAAGCAGCTGTAGCATTTGAAAAGAGAAGTAATTCTGGTGATGTGGTCATTTCTTTGCGTGATCTCAGCATTATTTGGAATGAGCGTGATCCCCAAAATCTTGAAGTTAGTTTATTTGAGTTTATTCTGAGTAGTAAAGAAAAGAGTGTGGAAGAAAGGATTGATAAGGTTTTTAAGGACATCATTGGGATGAAGAGGTTCATCCAAGAAAATAAAATGAAAGGACCTGAAGAGATCATTGATGGCTTGCATAGAATGCATAGGGGAAATATGCATGAAGGTTTATTGAGAAAGGTTTCTTTTGTTTATGCGCTGGGTTATGTGCAGTACTACAGGCTGTTGGAAAGGAAGAGTGATGATGATCCTTTGTATAAGGCACACGAAATGCTGATGAAGTAGGAATATAGCGCGTTGCGCATTAGATGGCGCGACCGCTGGGTGGGAATGTGCCTGCAGATTTATCCATATAATATAGTGGGATTGTGCCACAAACGTCCTCGCCTTCTAGTTTCCAGGAGATTGATATTTCCTTGTAAAGGTTGCACTCGTCGAAGAATCCCGGGAAGAAGTAATAATCGCTCGCCAAATTGAAATAAGATGACTCCGCTCCAGGCAATGGTACGCTTATCCTTGGAAACTTGTGATGATGATGGTGGTGATGTGGATGAGGCTGTGGAGGGGGTGGCGGAGGAGGAGGAGGTGGTGGTGGAGGTGGCGGCACTTCGCAATCAGCAATAACAACTCCATTGAATACAATTCTGCATGGAGGATTAGATTCAATTTCGTGAACCGTATTATCAACCGAAGATCCACTGAACGCTGCCAAATATGTCGATCCGGCAAAGATCATATTCGAAGTGTGAACTGTGATGGGATCCTCTTCTGTTCCAACGTTTCCATCCAATGCATTAAATGAAGCAGTGTTCTGAGAATTGATTGGAATCGATGGTGAGGCATTCAATGTACCATTGACAGCAGCCATGCTGGAAGTGATATTTTGTATATCTGTCAATGAAACGAAATTAACGTTGGCCGCCTCCATCGCTCCTTCAATCAAGATTCGGCCTGCATCTATGAATAAGTTGTTAATTGTTCCAATACCTGAAATTGTATTCATATAGGCTGTGCCGGTTCCGGTATTGACAATTATGTCTTCAAGACTTGTTCCAGTCATTTCTGTGTAATGGAAGTCACCTCCATTAGTGATAATATTAAGGTTTGAGCCATCGGAAAGTGTGACAAGTCCATTAAATGCAAGCGTACCCCCGTTCGTTGTGAAATTAACTTGAGCTCCATTGATTAGGTCAATAGCCGCAGCAGCAATTGAAATACTGCCAGCATTGTAGAAATTGTTGGATAGAGTGATGTTATTTTTTGCGTTTAGACTAAGGAGTTCTGTGACTCCAGTGCTGGTAGAACCAATACCATCTAAGTCTATATTCTGAGCATTGATAGTGACATTTTGTATAGGCGTAATATCTCCTAGGGTTTGGGCAGCTGTAACGGTCCCAGTCCCCGCTGCAACAATTAAATTGAATGACCCCTTAATATTTCCACCGATATCGACGTTTGCATTACCTGTAGAAGTATCAATACTCAGGTTATTTGTTAATGTTATTGATCCTTGTGTTTGAATTCCTGCGAGTGAACTCCAAATCCCACCGCTAGTGATAGGGCCCCCTATTTGCATGAAGTTTCCACTAATATTCAGATCAGCATTTTGACCTAAGTTCAGTGTGCTGATGTTATTGACAGAGAAGGATCCTCCAGCATCAGTCATTACAGGTCCTTGAATGTTGAAGGAATCACCATTCAGGGTGATGCCAGCAGCTCCCAGTGATGTAAGGCTTCCATTGATATCGGTGTTGAAAAGAATGCTGGTCAGATTAATGGCATTTGCAGTGATGGATTGAGAAGTGAAGGAGTTAGCAGCAGTCACTAATAAAGTATCAAGGGGTGTGGTTGAACCCACAGGTGCATTTAAAATCACATTGCCTGCGCCCGCTAATAAGTTAATATTTTGTGCTCCATCCAAGGTATTGAAGAATGTGATGTCTCCTGAGACGTTGTCAGTGTTAAGCGCAACATTTTGTGTCAGGGTAATGGGTCCTGAAAAGGATATAGAGTTACCATTACTTACAGATATATTTGCTCCGAGCTGCACAGACCCTGATCCGGTTTGGTTGAAGAATCCCGAGATTTGGAATGGAGCAGTTGAAGCAATACTTACAGTGCCAGAATTGTCTATGTTTGCCGGCCCGCTCAATGTTGTTGTTACGGGGTTGTTAAATGTGAAATTATTTCCTGTAAGATTAATTCCTTCAATTGAATTGATATTAAGCGGTCCATTGAAGATTGTTGTTCCAGTTCCACTTGATTGGACGAGTTGTTCAGCTGTTATGTTGGAAGCTGTCAAGTTGTTAGCAGATTGAATAGTGATTGCTTTCAATGGATCGGTGCTTCCAAGAGGAGCAGAGAGTGTGATGTTAAATCCATTTAAGGTTAGGTTTTGATTTCCATCTATCGTGTTGTTGACAAAGATATTTCCTGTGTTTTGCGCATTGATAGTGGCTGAAGCTGTCAATGAAATTGGGTTTACGAAGGTGCTATTGTTTTGAGTTTTGAGAGTTCCTGAGAGTGTAATAGTTCCTGTTCCTGTTTCGGAGAAAGCTCCCGAGATTGATGTTTCGCCGCCCAGGTCTAATGTGATTCCATTTGTATGATTGATTGTGACGGGGCCATTATTTGTGGTGACAAGATTGCCGGTAATTTGGAAGGTGTTACCGGTTAGTCCAATCCCACCTGCCTCAGAGGTTATTAGGTCTCCATTCATTATGGTGAAGTTAGCACCAGCAAGTTGGGTGATGGTTTTTGCTGCAATAGATGATGCAGTGATGTTGCTTGCACTCACAAAAACAAGGTCACCCAAGGGCATTGAGCTACCTGCTGTATCATTTAGGAATATATTGGAGGTTCCGGCATTTAGTGCAAGGTTTGCAGGGCCATCAAGAGTGCTTCCAAAAGTGATAGGACTTGCGGTTGTGGTTAAGTTTGTATTTCCTGAGATGGATACAGGGGCTTCAAAGCTGATTGTGTTGCCGCTTGTGATGCTGCCATTCAAGTCAACTTGCGCAGTATTGGTAAATTGTTTCAATGCGCCTGATACGTTAACAGTCCCATTGATGGTCAGGATTCCAGAGTTTGTTACAGCGACAGGTCCGCTGTTTGTAGTATTCAAAGTTCCGTTGATGGTCAGGTTATTTGTTTGGATTTGGACTCCATTTAGACTGTTTGTGTCGGTAGTTCCATTAAATATTGTAGTTCCTGTTCCTGCGGTTTGGGTAATGGAAGATGCGAAGATTGATTGGAAGTTCGCATTATTGGCATTTGTGATGGAGATATTATTGAGTCTAGTTGTTTGTCCGATGGGGCTGAGGAATGAAATATTTCCAAGGTCGGACTTAATAAAGAGGTTTTGCGCCCCGTCGACTGCGCCGTTAAATTGAATATTTCCGTTAGCGGGTCCTGCATAAAGATCTGTTTCGCCGGTGAGTGCTACAGGACCGGTAAATTGAATCGAACCATCCCTTGAATTGAAGAATCCACTCATGTTGGAAGGTCCCGATCCAGTTTGTGAGATAGATGTTGCAGAGATCAGATTCGTTCCGGCGGTGGAACTGAATAACCCGCTATTATTGATGACGATAGCTCCTGCGGTAGTGGTCCAGTCCGCTTGGCGGATAATTTGGTTTCCTTTGATATCGATACCTGCGGGTCCGCTGATGTTCAGTTGTCCGCTTAGCGTGGTAGTTCCTATTCCATTTTGTTGTGTGAAGCCCAGAGCAGTGATATCTTGAGCGTTAACATTTGTTGCCGAGACAAGGGTGATATTTCCTAATTTCATTGCTGCGCCAACAGGAGCATTGAACGAAATGTTTCCTGTTCCGGCATTTAATGTCACTGGTTGAGTTCCGAAGAGTATTCCATTGAAGGTGATGTTTCCTGTACCTGAAGTGCTGTTTATTCCCACTGGACCAAGGAGTCTAAGGGGACTTGTAAAGGAAATATTTCCTTTGGCATTGATAACTCCAGCGAAATCGATAGGACCTGTGCCAATTTGCGTGTAATCTCCGTCAATGAATGTTGTATTGATCGAATTGCCGGTGATGAGCCCGGTATTGGATATAAAGAGTGAGCCTCCGCCTGTAGTATTCAATGCTCCATTGCGGAAGAAGTTATTTCCGACCAAATGAATTCCCCCAGGCCCATTTGTAGAAAGAAGTCCATTAAGGATCGCTGTTCCTGTGGATGAGAGGAGTTTGAATGAGGAGGCTAGAACGGAATGTATATTAAGATCATGGGCGCTATTGATGGTAATATTTCCTAAACTTGTAATTGTCCCTGCATCCTGTAGAAGGTTTATGTCGCCACCACCAGTTTCGATTGTCAAATCCCCTCCCCCATTGATTGTGTTTAGGAAGTTGATAGACTGATTCGCTACTGCTGTGCTGATAAATGGAGTTCCAGATAATGTGACCGGGCCGCTAAAAATAATGGGCTGCCCTGCAGTAATGGAACCTGAAAGCTGAACAGGCCCTGTACCAAGCTGTTTAAATGCACCTGAAAGCATTTCTGTTCCAGCAACGGTTAGCAAGCCGGAGTTCTTAATGCTGATATTTCCATTATTTGCTGTTGTCACTGTACTTGGAAGATTAAAGTTAGTTCCTGTGAGTGAGATACCAACGACGCTTTGTGAATCTATGAGTCCATTAAAGGTTGAGGTTCCGGTGCCCGAGCTTTGTGTTAGGCTATTGAGATGGATATCGGTTGCTGTCAGATTTTTGACAGTATTAACGGTTATTGAGTCGAGTGGATGGATACCTCCGACAATACCGTTGAATGTGATGTCACCGATTCCAGCATTAAATGTAAGGCTTCTTGTGTAATCTGTATCTCCATTGAGTGTGCTGTTGAAAGTGATGTTTGATTGAGCTGTTGAGAATAGATTTGAGCCAGTCAACACAACTGGGTTAGCAAAAGTAAGAGGTGTATTGGTGGTATAAATATCTCCGCCTGCCTTGAGCACAGTTGCATAGTTAAAGCTTAGAGCATCGCTTACAGTAACTTTGTTTAGAGTGATTGTGCTTGCTGTCATATCGACTGAAGCAAATTCTGCATTGCCTAAGAGTCCAATGTTTTGGGTTGAGATTGAGCCTGCGCCAGCATTGAGAATGAGGTGGCGCAGTGCATTTTGTGTCGCATGAATATCTGGAAGAGTCAATGAAGATCCGCCGGTTGTCAGGGTTAGGTCCGCATTTGAAGAGAGTAAGATAGTACCATTATTGAAATTGAGGGGGTTTCCATTGGAGTTGAAGGTTGTGAGAGGATTTCCTCTAATATTAAAGAATCCGCTTGTGGTGTAGTTTTGGGCATTTGCATTGTAGGTAGTACCTTGAAAGTTGATGTTTTGAATAGCTGTCAAACTAGTATTTCCTGTGACTCCTACTGTGGAATCTCCAATGTCGGTCAATGTAATATTATTGCCACTAGCAGTAAGTAAGTTTAGGGGTGTAGTGCCACCGATAATTTGCGTGATGTTAATATCACCTGCCCCTGCAACAATATTTAGATTTTGAGCTCCGTTGACTGTGTTCAAGATAGAGATATTAGCGCCTATAGTTCCTGAATTAATCGTCGCAGGTCCTACTAGATTTATCGGACCAGAGAAAGATATGAGGTTGTTATTCGTTGAAATGAGTCCAGCAAAGTTTATTGGCCCAGTCCCATTTTGGATGAAGGCTCCATCAACGCTGGAGGTATTTATCGGTGATCCGGTAATAGTCCCGCTATTTGTCATGATGAGAGATCCGCCATTTGTAGTGACGAGTGAACCTATGCGAGAGAAATTGTTTCCTACAAGAATAATTCCAGCTGGTGTGTTAGTATTGAGATCTCCTACAATTGATGTCAGCCCGGTTCCGTTCATTTGATTGAACGACGCGGCAGTGATATTTCTCAGTGAAGCATTGTGTACTGAAGTCATTGTAAAAGGACCTAATCGAGTTGTTCCTCCGATTGCGCTGTCTAATGTGATGTCACCCGCTCCAGCGGTTAAAGTGAGGGGTTGATCGCCATTAACAGTTTGAGTGAATTGGATGTTGCCGAGTCCATTGCCTGTATTGACGATAGCTGGAGAATTGAGTTGTACAGGACCGGCAAAGGTTGCATTCGCATTATCTGTATAGAGTGCTCCGCCGAATGACACATTCCCTGAACCAGTTTGTGAGAAGGATCCATCAATTGTGTAAGTTTTAGCCGGGAAAGTGAGCTGTCCGCTGTTTGCTATGTTCAATGGGCCACTGTTGCCGCTTGTGATGTCGTCGAAGAAGGTAAATTGATTTCCTGCGAGGTTGATTCCGGTAGCATTCGTCGTTATCAAGTTGCCTTTAAATTGACTTAAACCTGTACCGCTGTTTTGGACAATTGAAGCAGCTCTTAAGTTTTGTGTAGTCAAATTATTAACACCCAGTATAGAGATATCGCCAAGGGCTACATCTAATCCAGCATCTGCAAAGAAAGTAATGTCGCCTCCACCAGCATTTAAGATCATGTTGCCTGAACCATTCACTTTGCTGAGGAAGCTGATCGGCTTTGAGCTTGTGGAGGAATCGAGTGTGACAGAAGATACAGCATTTACAGGGGCTGCAAATGAGATGTAGTCTCCTGTTGTAATCGTTCCGCTCAAGAAGCTAGAACCTGTGCCAACCTGGTTTAGAAAGCCAGAGATATTTAAGTTTGCAGTGGGGTTGACAGTGAAGTTTCCTGAGTTTGCAACATTCAGAGGACCATTGTTTGTTGTAATGAAGTCATTATTTATTGTGTAAGCATTCCCTGAGAAGCTAATTCCCTGAGCTGTATTCGTATCGATCATTCCATTGAATGTTGCTGTACCTGTTCCCACAATATGGAAAAAGGAAGCTGCTTTAATTCCCTGAGTAAAGATGTCGTGAGCAGTGACAATAGATAGATTTCCTAATCGGGATGTACCTCCAAGATCTTCGTCAAACGTGATATCCCCTACTCCTGCCAAAATAGTTAGCGGTTGGGCGCCATCAATTGAGCTAATGAAGTGAACATCTCCGTTGGCAGAACCTGTGTTTAGGGTAATAGGTGCTGTTAGGGTTACTGGAGTAGTAAATGTGATGTCTGTTCCAGAGGTGATAACTGAAGCTCCGAGGCTTACATTTCCGGATCCATTTTGGTTAAATGCTCCTGCGGATTTTATAGGTGCAGCGATTGTGAGAAGCCCAGAGTTTTGAAGAGTGGTTGGACCTCCATTCAAGGTTGTCAGTGCAGCATTTTGTGTAATAGGCGCACCGATGAGCGAAATACCTTCAATGCCATGAGCTGTTATAGCTCCGCTCACTACAGTGTTACCGCTGCTAGCTAGCTGCGAAATCGACAATGCGTCTGTTGCGGGGTAGGTAATGTCATGGACTGTTTGGATGGTGAGAGATCCTAATGTAACGTTGGATCCCAAAGTGCTGCCGAACAGTATATCACCAGTGCCTGTTGCTAATGTCAGCGAATTATTTCCATTGATTGTACTTGAAAATTGGATGTTGCCTGATCCAGAACCCGAATTGAGGGATGTGCTACCGGTAAGGGTGATTGGGCTTGCGAATGAGATTAGGTTGTTATTGGTTTGGATTAGTCCTGCGAGGTTAACGAGGCCAGGACCAGTTTGAGTGAAAGATCCAGCAATAGAAGATATTCCTGCGTTTAGATTGAGCAATCCATTATTTACAAGATTTACAGAACCACTATTTGTTGTTGTCATGTTGCCGTTGATATCTAGTGCATTTCCTGAAAGTAGAATTCCTATTGCCGTATTAGTATTTAAATTTCCGGTGATTGTGGTTTGGCCGGAATTTGCAGATTGGGTGATAGATTCAGCTGTAATATTTCCAGCAGCGAGACCTCCAGCTTGCTGAATAAGCAGATCACCCAATCTTTGTATTTGGCCTACGTCATTTCCGAAAGTGAGCAGCCCAGTTCCCAGATTAAAGACGATGTCTCCTGGACCATTCAATGTGTTTAGGAAAGTGATATTTTGAGAGTTGGCTGATGTATCGAGAGAGGTTGTGCCTATTATTGAGACAGGCCCAGACCAGGCCATGGATCCATTTGAAGTTAGTGCAGTAGCCAATGTAACAGGACCACTGCCATTTTGTGCAATTGCACCGTCGATATTGCCAGTGGCTGCAATATTTAATGTTCCGCTGTTGTTAATTGTGAAGTTACCATCTGTTGTTGAGAAAGTATCGAGGAATGTAAAGTCATGTCCGGTAAGGTTTATACCTGATGAATTTGTTGTATCAATTGTTCCATTGAAAGTCGTAATTCCAGCTCCTGCAAGCTGAATGATATTATTTGTATGGATACTATCATTGAAAATGAGATCGTGTGCGCTGTTGATTTTTATGCTCTTTAATGGTGTTGTAGCACCTAAAGCCGCATCGAATAGGATATCAGAACTTCCTGCAGTTAGTGTGAAGCTATTATTTCCATCGACAGTGTTCATAATGTTAATATTGACACCCGACAAGGCTAAATCGTTTGTTAAAGTGACGGGACCAGAGAAGAAGATTGAATTATTAGATGTAATGCTGCCATCGATGTTTACGCTACCTGTACCGGTCTGTTGGAAAGCACCATCAAGGACAAATGCAGCATTCGTAGCCGTCACAGTACTAGAGTTATTCAACACTAATGGTCCACCATTTTGGGTGGAGATTAATCCTAAGATGTTAATATTGTTTGTTTCAAGGTTGATTCCTCCAGCCGCTGTGGATGCTATACCTGCTGCAATATTTGTGGATCCTGTTCCGCCTGTTTGAGTGAGAGACCCTAGGGTTATTGTACTATTGATGAGAAGATCACTAGCAGGGCCAATTGTAAGAGAATTCAGTGGGAACGTACTGCCCACAGCTTGGTTAAAGATCACTTGGTTTCCGCAAGAATTGACGATGAGATTTCTAGACGCTGCAGAATCTGCATCAACAGTTTTATTGAAGATGATATCTGCGCCACCTCCAATGCAATTGGAAATTGTAATAGTTGGGGATGCGATTTGTATAGGCGCATTAAAGGTAATAGTTCCAGTTTGGATCACATCTGTTGTGATGACTAAAGGATTAGCTGAATTGACAACAAGATTATTTGCGTAAATTTCTGTAGGTGGTGTTGGGGTGAAGGAGTTAGCAGTGAGCGTGACAACATTCATGGGATCAGCGAGGGTACCGATTTTGATGTAGTTCAGGGCATTTGCGTCGATAGTGAGGTTTTGATTTAAACCCTCGAGTGTGCTGAGGCTTACATTGCCGCCATTTGTATTAATGGTTAAATCGGTACCTGATGTAATTTGAATGGTTCCTGTATTGAATGCGATATTTGAGTTATTAGAAATGAGCGTTGTTAGGGCGCCAGCATTTAGATTGAAGTTATTTTCAGCAGTATAGTTTTGGGACTCTGCATTAAAGGAAGTTCCGGTAAAGTTAATATCGTTTGTTGCGTTCAGTGTGGTACTGCCAGATGCTCCAGATACAGTAGAGCCTAGCCCTGCCAATGTAATATTATTTGCTACAAGATTAATATTATTGAATGGGATCAGATTACCAAGAGGACCATTCAATGTGATGTCACCTGTGCCAGCAAGTAAGCTTATATTATAACCTGCGGCTTGCCCGTTGATTTCTCCACCGATCGAAATATCTCCTGTTCCTGAGCCAGAGTTGAAGGTTACGGAGTTAAGTAGCTCAATATTTCCAGTGACAGTGATATTTTGATTTTGCGTTGTGAGGTTACCAGCGACATGGAGTTTTCCTATATCTTGAATTGCACCAACAGTGTTTAGAGCACCAAGTTGGAAGATGTCTGAGGCAGTCGCTGCAAAGCAGTTCAGAGGTGTGGATCCTCCTAATGTATTAGACAGAGTAATTTTCCCTGTACCTGCTAGCAGATTTAGGCAGAAGCCCCCATTCACTGTGTTAGCAATGTTGATATTGCCATTCGAAGTCGAAGTATCAAGCTGCACATTTCCAGTGAGAACTACAGGATTATTCCAAGTGATCGAGTTTGCAGTAATGTCAGCTGCTGTTGAAACGTTTCCTCCACCCAATTCAGTAAATGCTCCTGCAACAGATAGATCAGCTGCAGCATTTAATGTTAATAGTCCAGAATGGTTGATTGAAAGTGTTCCACTGTTGGCAGTTATTGCAGGTTGATCAAATGTAAATTGATTTCCACTAAGTACAATACCACTTATGTCAGAAGTATTTAGAGAACCAGTAAAGCGGGTGAGGCCTGAACCTTGCGATTGGGTAATGGAGGAAGCAGCAATTGCTGATGCCGTTACATTGTTTGCATTTAGGATTTGGAAATTAGCAAGTGGAGTTACGCCTCCAATAGAACCTAGAACTATATTTCCTGAACCTGCATTCAATAGAAGATTAAATGCGCCATTGACTGCATTTAGGTTCAGTGAGCCATTGCTTGAATTTAGGACAATCGGCTGAGTAAGCGTAATTGGTGAAGCAAATTGCAATCCATTAGAAGTAACATTAGAGCCTAGTGAGACAGAGCCTGCGCCAGACTGAGTGAAGCTGCCATTTGCTGAGATTCCAAATCCTGGAGCAATAGTTAAATTTCCTGAATTAGCAATCGCAACTGGACCGCCATTCGCCGTGGTGAGGATGTTGTTAATATTAAATTGGGAACCATTCAAGTTTATTCCCGAAGCTCCAGTTGTAGCAACAGATCCGATGATGGTTGTAGTGCCGGTCGCAGAAGTGACGGTTAAGGATCCTGCAGAAAGTGCCGCATCGAATTGGGCATTATTTGCGCTTTGGACTGTTAAGCTCGTTAATGGTGTAGTGGCTCCGATCGACCTAACAGCCTCAAAGTTGCCTGTTCCTGCAGATATGGACAATGGGAATGCTCCGTCCACCGAGCCAGAAAGAAGAATATTACCTGTTCCTGCACCTGAATTGAGTGCCACAGGATTTGTTAAAGTGATTGGAGCGGCAATACTAATCAGGTCATTCGAAGTGGAAATGTTTCCTCCTAATGAAACAAGTCCTGTTCCTATTTGTGTAAATGCTCCATCAGCGGAAATATTCTTGCCATTTGCAAGGATAAAGTTTCCAGTATTATTAATAGTGACAGTTCCGTTGTTTGTCGTAGTCACATTTTCATTAAATGTGAAGGTAGAACCCGTTAATGAAATTCCTGAGGGGCTGTTTGTAGAAACTGTGCCATTAAACAACGCTAAACCAGTAATAGAGGAAAGATTTAATGAGCTTAGGGTGAGGTTTGAAGTAGTAAAATTATTAGCATTTGAAACAGACAAAGTCCCCAGGGGTGTAACTCCACCAATAGCACTGCTGAGCAATATGTTGCCGCTTCCTGCATTCAGGGTTAGGTTTTGCGTTCCATTGACAGTTCCGCTTAATGTAATATTTGCAGATCCTAAGCTAGAATCCAATGTTCCTTGGCCTACAAGTGTGATCGGGCTACTGAAAGAAATATTGCCTTTGGTTGTGATTAAGCCTGCAAAATGGACGGGGCCAGTTCCGTTCTGGATGTAAGCATTCCCAATAGTTGTTGTATTTAATGAACCCCCTGACAAGAGCCCTGAGTTTGTCACAATTAGTGATCCACCATCACCGACGACAATCGCTCCATTGCGTACGAAATTATTACCGATTATTGTGATTCCATCGGCACCACTTGTAGTAAAATTACCATTTAAGGAACTTGTTCCTGTACCCGAAAGTTGCGCTATCGAAGTCGCAGTGATCGAGTGGACATCCACATCATGAACGCTTGTTACGACAACAGGACCAAGTGGAATTGTATCACCTAAGTTTCCGACAACATTGATATCTCCTGCACCAGCCGAGAGGGTAAATGGGAAGTTTCCATCTATAGAGGATCCAATGTTAATATCCCCTGTCCCTGTACCAGAATTCAAAATAGTCGGGGCAGTCAAAGTGATTGGGCTTACAAAGGAGATATCAGTATTATGGGTGATGATTGTACCCCCGAGTGAAACGTTTCCTGCCCCAGTTTGTGAGAAAGCCCCATCCACGTCAAATAGGGTGCCTTGTAAGATCGTTAGCGTTCCAGCATTTGCAAGAGTGACAGGTCCAGCATTTGTTGTAGTTACATTGTGCAGGAATGAGAAGTTTCCGGTGATACTAATGCCGAGAGCTCCATCCGTGTTTAGCGAGCCGTTAAAGGTTGAGACGGTAGAACCGGATATCTGATCGATCGAATTGGCAGTGACAGCCTGAGTAGATAGATTACCAGCATCCGTGACAACAAGTGCACCAAGTCGCAAAATGCTCCCAATGTCTTTTTGGAAGGTAATATCTTGAATACCTGCATTGAGCGAAAGGTCGCCAGGGCCGTCGACAGTATTTAGAAATGTAATCGATTGCGGTGTGGCTGAGGTATCGATATTCGCAGATGATGTAATAGTTACAGGTGCAGCAAAGGCGACCAATCCATTTGCTGTAATGGTTCCATTAAGGTCAATGTTGCCCAATCCATTTTGGATGAGAGCGCCATCTATTGTTAAGGTTGATCCTGAAGCAATCGTAAGAAGTCCACTATTGGTAATGGTCAATCCAGCGGAATTAGGTACGGTGACATCATCAAGAATGGAGAATGCATTGCCTGCCAACGTGAGCCCTGCTGAAGTCTGAGTGGCAATTGCTCCATTAAATGCCGTTGTTCCTGTGCCAGTCAATTGTGAGATCGATGCTGCAGAGATCTTTTGTGTAGAAACATCTTGAGCGGAATTGATCTTCAAGATGCCAATTGGAGTCGTTTCACCAATATCGCTATTAAAACTAATTGTGCCATTGCCAGCTGTCAGCGTTAATGTTGAGTTGCCATCAATTGTATCTGCAAAGGTGATATTTCCACCAAGTGATCCTGTATTTAAGGATGTGGCAGCTGCGAGAGCAACAGGGCTATCGAAGGAGATTGGTGAATTTGTAGCAGATATAGAATTTCCTAAAGAAACATTCCCGCTTCCTGTTTGTGAAATCGGACCACTTGCAGATATGGGAGAGCTTAAAGTTAAAAGGCCTGTATTTTGGAATGAAACTGGACCAGAGTTAGTTGTTGAAATCGCACCGTTTTGATTAATGATATTGCTGACTATGGAAAGTCCTAATGCACCTGTTACTGAGATTGATCCAAGGATATTTGTAGTTCCCGATCCTGCTAATTGGCTTAGAGACGTTGCATGCGTCGACGGATAGGAGACATTATTAGCATTTTGTACGACCAGATTCCCTAGCGGTGCAACAGATCCCAGTACTCCGCCAAAAATGAGATTGCCGGTACCAGCATTCAAGGTTAAGTTTTGAGTTCCATCGATTGTACTTGCAAAGGAAAGATTTCCAGACCCTAAACCCGATGAAAGGTTAGTTGGACCGATTAAGGTCACTGGGCTTTGGAAGGATAAATCTTGGTTATTAGTAGCTAGTACTCCAGACAGATTGACCAAGCCTGTACCAGTTTGGGCGAATGTACCACTGATAAGCGATCCAGCATCTCCATTGAGAGTTAATGTATCGGTGTTAGAGATGCTGAAAGGACCCGCATTTGTTGTTGTGAGAACTCCATTAATATTGAACTTAGTTCCAGTCAAGGCTATTCCAGAAGCGGTATTGGTATTTAAATTTCCAGCGATCTGGGTTAAATCGCTTCCTGCTGTTTGTGAGATTGCGGCGGCGGTAATGGATTGTGCGATGATATCATCAACACTGACAATGGAAAGATTTCCAATTCTAGTTGTAGATCCTATATTGGCTCCAAAGGTCAAAGTTCCTGCCCCAAGTGTAAGAGTTAGATTGGCTGCACCGTCTATGGTATTGCTGAAAGTAATCGATTGCGAATTTGTTGAAGAATCTAGATTTGTTGTCCCTGCTAATAATACTGGTGAAGAAAAGGAAATAGGCGCACTTGAAGTAATGATGCCTTGCAGAGAGACAGAACCGGAACCACTTTGAGTAAATGCGCCTAAAGTAGCATTGAATCCTGGAGCAAGAGTTAGCAAACCGCTATTTGTAATGGAAACAGGTGCCGATGGCAAGGTATTAATCGCACCCCCTATTGTAAAGGCATTACCAACGAGATTCATCCCTTCATTGCCATCAATTGTGACAGGCCCGTTAAATGCTGTAGTGCCTGTCCCTACTAATTGTTTAATGGAAGTAGCTTCGATTGAGTCTGCGAAAGTCACATCTGTAGCGTCACTGATGACAATATTATTTAGTGGAATGATCCCCCCGACAGCACCAAGGAATTGGATGTTGTTTGTTCCTGCAGATAAGGTCATGTTTTGCATACCATCGACGGAATTAGCAAAAGTAATGTCTCCACCGATCAAGGTGAAGTTGTCTGTCAAAGTCACTGGTCCATTAAATTCAATGTCTGAATTGCTTGTGATTACACTTCCACCGATGGATACATTTCCTGAACCTGATTGCAAGAAGGCTCCATCGGAATGGAATGTAACAGACATCGCTGTTAATGTCCCAGAATTATCCAGATTGATTTGTCCACCGTTCGATGTTGAAACAACCCCATTGAACGCCATATTGTTTGTCTGAAGATTGATACCTGTAGTTCCTGTGGAATCTATGCCTGCCTGTGCGGTTGTCGTACCTGTACCTCCGGTCTGGACCAAATCCCCTACTAGCATTGAGCTGTTGATCTGCACATTGCTAGCTGTGCCTATTGTGATTGAGTTCAATGGAGCTATACTTCCGACCGGTCCATTGAAGATCACTTGGAATCCACAAGGATTGATAATGAGATCTCTTATATTGCTTGTTGAATCAGCATCTACTGTTCTATTGAAAGTGATATCATCGCCACCCCCAACACAGTTTGAAACAGTGATGGTTGGGGCTCCAATGAGCACAGGCACATTAAATGTTATGGCTCCGACTTGAATCACATCTGTTGTGAGGACAATCGGAGTATTTGAATTCACGATTAAGTTATTGGCAAAAATATTTGTGGGTGGTGTCGGTGAGAATGTATTGGCTGTTAAGAATACATTATCTAGCGGCTGAGGAGAAGTTCCTATCTGAGTATAGTTGAAGGTATCCGTATCTATTGTTAAATTTCGATTTGAGCCTAGCAAGGTAGGAATTGTTATCGTATTGCCATTGCTATTTATCGCTAGATCTGTTGTACCGACAAGGTCCATTGTTCCTATGTTAAAAGAAATTGGGAAGTTATTGGAGATAACTTGCGATGCAGCCCCTGCATTAAAATTGAAAGAAGATCCAGCTGTGTAGGACTGGGTACCGCCCCAATAGTTAGTTCCAGTAAAGTTGATATCATTTGTGGCATTTAGAGTGGCTGTTCCGGTTGCTCCTGGAGAGGTTGTACCAAGATTTCCCCATGTAATGTTGTTGCCTGAAAGTGTAAGATTCGTCAGCGGGATGTTGGCACCAATAATTCCACTAATGAGGAGGTCACCGCTCGATGAGTTAATGTTAAGGCTTCTATTAGCTGCGTTGCAGTTGATATTGCCAGTGACAGTGATGTTACCGCCATTGGAAGCTAAGGATGTGTTTGATGTTAGGGCAACATTGCCAGTCAATGTGATGGGACTATTCTGAGTTGTCAAGGTGCTTCCAATAAAGATTGCACCTGTATCAGAAATGGAACCCGTTGTATTCACAGAACTATTATGCAATACATTTCCAGCGGTCGCATTCAAGCAATTAAGAGGTGTTGAAAGTCCAATCGGAGCATCAAAGCGGACATTTCCTGTACCTGCCTGAAGTGTCAAACAGAATGGCCCATCGATGGCTTGACCAAATGTAATATCCCCAGAACTTACTCCCGAATTGAGAACTACATTATTGATAAGGGTGATCGGATCATTCCATGTGATTGAAGAATTATTAGTGGTGATGTTTGCGCCAAGACTTACATTTCCTCCTCCCGATTCTGAGAAAGTACTTGATAAATTTGCAGTAGCCCCACTGTTAAATGTCAGCAATCCTGAATGATTGATAGAGAATGGACTGGCAGCTGTAGTGATAGGTTGATCGAATGTGAATTGACTTCCTGTCAGTGTGATTCCGTTGCCAAGGGTAGATAGAGGACCAGTAAAACGTGTGAGCCCCGATCCTTGGGTTTGAGTAATACTTGAAGCAGTGATCGAAGATGCGGTTACATTTGCAGCGTTAGCGATGGTGAAACTTGCGACAGGAGTTATTGAACCAATATTGCCTAGAGTTTGATTTCCAGATCCTGAGTTCAATGTTAGATTGAAAGCCCCATTGACCGATCCGAGATTAAGGTTTCCATTATTTGAGTTGAATGCCACTGACTGAGTTAACGTGATCGGTGAGGCAAACTGCAAGCTAGAAGAAGTGACATTGGATCCTAAGGATACAGATCCTGATCCGGATTGTATAAAGTTACCGGATGCTGAAATTCCAAATCCAGGAGCAACCGTTAAGAGCCCTGAGTTTGTAATAGTGATAGGTCCAGTATTTAAAGAAGTAATGGCGTTATTGATATTGAAGATTCCGCCGGTCAGGTTAATTCCTGAAGATGACGTTGTTGTCACACGGCCGTTGAACGCCGTTGTTCCTGTAGCGGAAGACAATGTAAAAGTTCCTGCATTAAGAGATGCAGCGATGTTGACATTATTTGCACTTGCAATAGTTAAATTTGACAGAGGCGTGGTAGCACCTATAGAGGCAGCAGATTCAAAGTTTCCAGCTCCGGCCGTAATTGTTAATGGGAATGCCCCGTTGACATTTCCGGAAAGAAGAATATTTCCAGTTCCAGCTCCTGAATTTAATGCAGCCGTATTTGTTAGGGTAATGGGTGAAGCAATGGAGATGTTATCATTTGTGGTATTGATAGATCCACCGAGGGATACCCCGCCTGTACCCATTTGAGTAAAAGAACCATCAGAGGAGACTGTCTTTCCTGAAGCAAAAGTGAGCAATCCACTATTTGTAATTGAGACTGGTCCATTATTTGTAGTTGATACGTTCTGATTAAATGTGAATGTAGATCCTGTAAGACTGATACCTGATAAGCCATTTGTGGAAACTGTTCCATTAAATAAAGCTATTCCTGCAATGGAAGGAAAACTTAAATTATTTGCGGCAATGGAAGAGGATGCTGTGAAGTTATTGGCGCTTGTAACATTGACGGTTCCTAATGGTGTTGTTGCTCCGACTGCACTGCTGAGCAGGATGCTTCCTCCACCTGCTTTCAAGGTCAGATTCTGTGCACCATCCACGGTTCCACTGAGAGTAATATTAGCTGATCCAGTGCTTGTGTCAAGTGTACCTGGCCCAATAAGTGTAATAGGACTTGAGAAGGAGATGTTTCCTTTTGTGGTGATCAACCCTGCGAAATCAACTGGGCCTGTACCATTTTGGATGTAAGCATTACCGATAGTTGTCGTATTTAAGGCAATACCTGATAACAGACCTGAATTTGTGACAACGAGTGATCCGCCATCTCCTACAATGATGGAACCATTTCTGAAGAAATTGTTTCCGATCAGGGTGATTCCATCTGCACCACTTGTCGTGAAGTTACCATTGAGTGTGCTGGTTCCGGTACCAGATTGTTGAGTGATCGATGTAGAAGTGATTGAATGAGCGGTTACATCATGGACCGTTGTGACAATAACAGGTCCAATTGGAGTGGTATCACCTAAGTTTCCGGTGACAATGATATCCCCTGTTCCAGCTGTTAACGTGAATGGGAAGTTTCCATCCACCGAAGAAGCAATGTTAATATTCCCTGCTCCAGCGCCCGAGTTTAGCGTAAGCGCACCTGTAAGGGTGATTGGCCTTGCGAAAGAAATATTAGCGTTATTGGTAGAGATAGTTCCTGCAAGGGATAAGTTCCCAGTACCTATTTGTGAGAATCCCCCCGCAGCGCTTACCGTTTTGCTTTGCCCTGTCGTAAGTAAACCACTATTGTTAATTGTGACAGGTCCAGCATTTGTCGTAGTGACGTTTTCTGCAAAAGTAACTGCATTGCCAGTAATGTTGATCCCTGAGACCCCATTTGTATTTAAGTTGCCATGAAAAAGCGTTGTTCCTATTCCTAAGTTTTGGAGAATCGAAGCTGCAGTAATAGCTTGCGCTGTGACATTATTAGCGCTTGTCAAAATCAGTGCGCCCAGCCGTGTTGTTGAACCGACGTTTCCTTGAAATAAAATATCTCCGCCACCCGCTGCTAAAGTAAGATTTCCGCTTCCATCCACAGTGTTGAGGAATGAAATAGGAGACGAATTTAGCGAAGAGTCAAGGGAGGCAGTGCCGTTCACTGTCACAGGTCCTACAAGTGAGATCGCTTGTCCTGTTGTTGCTGAACCGCTCAATGCAATTGCTCCTACACCCGTTTGATTGAGACCTCCATCAAGTGAAAGTGCAGAGGAAGATCCAAACGTCAATTGACCTGTGTTAGAAATTGTTAATGACCCTGCATTTGTTGTGGTGACAGTATCAAGAATTGAGAATGCTGTACCTGAGATGAAGATTCCTCCTGCCCCATTGGTATTTAAAGACCCTTGAAAGTTGGTGAGTCCGGTTCCTGTCTGTTGCGTGATTGTGCTCGCACGTATTCCTTGTGTGGAAATATCTTGTGCTGAAGCGATGTTGACATTTCCTAATCTTGTGGTTGATCCAATGTTGGATCCCAGGTTGATTGAGCCCGTACCGGCTACTAAAGAAAGGTTTTGTGCTCCGTCGACAGTACCTGAAAGGCTTATACCCCCACTGGAGAAACCTGCATTTAGAGTTGATGCAGCAGTTAATTCAATAGGGCTTGCAAAGGAAATTGTAGAATTTTGGGCATTAATTGAAGCTCCTAAATTAACAGATCCACTGCCTGTTTGGGTGTAATCGCCTGTTGTAGAGGTATCACCATTGATAGAAAGGAGTCCGCTATTTTGAAGGACAACAGTACCCTCATTCAACGTGTTCAAAGTCCCATTTTGTGTGATAATAGTACCTGCAATTGAAATTCCAGGAAGGGCTGAAGTCGTTAATGATCCTGATATTGTAGTTGTTCCTAAGTTTGCTATTTGTTGAATGGATGCAGCTGAGACATTTGGATAAGTAATATCTGTAACACTTACAACTGTTAAAGCGCCTAGTGGAGCAGCTCCACCCAAAATTCCATTAAGATTGATGTTGCCTGTTCCAGCTGTTAGAGAGAGATCTTGTGTGCCATCAATAGTATTTAGGGTAATGTTTCCAACTCCAAGTCCACTTACAAGAGCTGTTGAACCTATTAAAGTAATAGGAGTACTGAAAGAAATACTTTGATTATCTGTTTCAAGGAGCCCAGAAAGTTTCGTTACGCCTGCTCCAGATTGGAGGAATGGCCCGCTGATTAAAGTTCCCGCCCCTCCATTTAATGTTAACAAACCTGAATTGGCAATTGTGACAACACCTGCATTTGTAGTGGTAATTTTGCCATCGATGTCGAAAACATTTCCTGTCAGTTGAATTCCTGCAACTCCAGAAGTATTTAAATTGCCATGTAGTGTTGTTTTTCCGGTAGCAGCTGATTGTGTAATGGAAGTAGCTCGAATAGCATTTGAAGACCAATTCCCAACATTTGTAACTGCAAGAGCACCTAAAGGTTGATTAAGCCCTGCATCCGCTCCAAATGTCAAGTTTCCAGAGCCAAGATTTAGTGTAAGATTTGAAGGTCCATCTAATGTATTTTGGAAAAGGATATTTTGCGAGTTTGTTGATGTGTTTAAGATCGTAGCATTGCTAAGAGCAACAGCACCTGCAAATGAAATAAATCCATTTCCAACAATGCTGCCTGCGAGTGAAACATTCCCTATTCCTGTTTGAGTGAAATTTCCACCGATAGATAGGTTGGCAGAAGAGGTTAATGTAAGCAGACCTGAATTAGCAATCGATAATGGACTCGTTCCCCCTGTGGCCAAAGAATTATTAATAGTGAAGTTATTTCCGGTTAGATTAATTCCAGTGCTATTTGAAGTAACTACGGCTCCATTGAAAGTGGTTGTTCCCGTTCCAGCATTTTGCTGAATTGATCCCGCGGTAATTGCATTCGCTGTAACATCAACGGCATTATTGATGATTAAATGACTTAATGGTGTTGTTCCCCCTATTGCTCCTGTAAAGTTGATGTTTGATCCTGCAGAAAGAGTTAAGTCCTTTGTGCCATTGACCGTATTTGCAAAAGTAATTCCTGATCCACTCAAATTTAAATCATTGGCGAGGTTTACAGGAGAGGCGAAGGAAATGGGGCTATTATTTGTCGTAACGCTTCCACCCATATTAACTGCCCCTGCGCCTGTTTGCTGTAAGCCTCCATTCAAGTTGAAAGCAGCCGTAAGAGCAGAAAATGTTCCAGTGTTATTTAATGTTAGCACTCCCCCATTCGCAGTTGAAATTGTACCTTGTAAATTGATGTTGTTAGCATTTAAAGAAATTCCATTTAAGCCTGTGGAAGTGATTCCAGAAGTAAACGCAGTTGTGCCAGTGCCGCCATTTTGAATGAAATCTCCAACAACCATAGTACTGTTAACATTAAGATTTGATGCAGGTCCGATGGTAATGGATGATAGAGGCGCTAAGCTGCCCACAGGCGCATTGAAAAATACCTGATGTCCGCATGAATTGACGATTAAGTTGCGAGTATTGAGAACTGAATCGGCGTCAACAGTCTTATTGAAGGTAATGTCAGCACCGCTTCCAATGCAATTAGAAACCGTAATGCTATTTGCTCCAATTAGAATTGGAGCATTGAATGTAATTGCACCCGTTTGGACGACATCATTCGTTAGTGTGAGGGAATTAGTGGAGTTGACAACGAGATTATTAGCAAAAATTTGAGTGGGCGGGGTGGGAACAAAGGCATTCGCTGTGAGAATAACGTTGTTTAATGGCTGTATCAACGTTCCCATTTGCACATAATTTAGGCTATTGGCATCGACAGTGATGTTGCGGTTAAAGCCAGTCAATGGACCTAATGAGACATTGCCACCATTACTATTAATAGTAAGATCTGAAGCGGATCCCAACTGAATTGTGCCCGTATTGAATGTAATTGGAAAATTGTTTGACGCAATTGTGGTCAGTCCAGCCGTGTTTACATTAAACGCCGTTCCAGCGGTATAATTTTGTGTTGAACCTAAGTAGGTGCTTCCAGTGAAATTAAGGTTATTTGCAGCATTTAGGCTTACCGTGCCTGTAGAACCAGAGACAGTAGATCCGAGGTTACCTACGTTGATATTATTACCGCTTGCTGTAATGTTATTGAGTGGAACAGCTCCTCCAATAGTGCCGCTAACGGTAATATCTCCTGATGATGAAGTCAGTGTGATATTTTGATTAGCTGTTGTTCCATTTAACGTTCCGGTGAGTAATATATTCCCAGTGCCCGAAGCCGTAGAAATGGCTGAAGAAGCTGTCAGTGAAACATTTCCAGAAAGGGTAACATTTGAATTTTGTGAGGTCAGATTACCGCCTAGTTGAATAAGACCTGTTTCGTTGATTGCCCCAGCGCTGACAATTGAGCTATTTTGTACAATATTTGTTCCAGTCGCTGTTAAACAACTCAATGGAGTTGTAGAACCGAGCGAACCATTGAGCCGTATGTCGCCAAGTCCTGACAGCAGGGTTAGACAGAATGGTCCATTCACTGTATTGGAAAGCTGGATATTACCTGTTCCAGTTCCTGAGTTTAAAGTCACATTTCCTGTAAGCACTATTTGATCTGCAAGCGAGATTAGACGATTATTAGTGGTAATGTTAGCGGCTGTAGAGACGTTTCCTCCACCTAATTCTGAGAACCCTCCATTTAAATTAAATACTGCGGCTGATGATAAAGAGAGCAATCCTGAATGGGATATGGTGGCAGGTCCTGAATTTAAAGTTGTGACAGGCTGGTCGAAGGTAAACTGGTTTCCTGTCAGTGAAATACCGTTAATGCCGCTAGTGTTAATGGCTGCTGTGAAATATGTGTTTCCGCTTCCTTGAGTTTGCAGGATAGAGTCAGCTGAGATTGCAGCAAGTGTTGCATTGGTAGCGCTTGTGATTTGGAATTGGGAAAGCGGAGTAATTCCACCCATTGCGCCTGTTGCTTGAATATTTCCCGAGCCGGCGACTAAGTTTAGGTTAAATCCTCCATTAACTGTGTTAAGAAGATTCAAGCTACTATTGTTCGAAGTCAATGTAATTGGAGCTGTAAGAGTGGTTGCAGACCCTAGTTGAATTCCAGTAGCACTAATATTAGAACCAAGGGACACTGATCCCAAGCCTGATTGCGTGAAGCTTCCACTGGCTGAAATTGTAGTACCCGTAGGAATTGTTAATGTTCCTGAGTTACTAAAGGTAACGGGCCCAGCGTTTGTTGTCGTTAACGAGTTATTGAGGTTAATGGCATTGCCGGTGATGTTTATTCCTGCAGCGGTAGTTGTGGATAATGGACCAGAGAAAGTTGTAGTTCCGGTTGCAAAATTGATAGTAAAGCCACCTGCCACAGTAATAGCGCTATCAAAGAGAGCATTAGCTGCATTTTGGACCAGAAGACTTGTTAAAGGTGTGATTAACCCTGCTGATCCAGTCATATGTACATTGCCAAGGCCTGCATTAAGGGTTAGATTTTGCGCGCCATTGATGGAACTTGCTAAATTGATGTCCCCCACTCCAGATCCACTATTTAATGTTGTGGCACCTGCCAATGTAATTGGAGAGCTTATATTGATTGCGTCATTGGTTGTTACGATCGAACCAGCAAGTGAGACCGGACCTGTCCCCGATTGGGTAAAGCTTCCATCCAGGCTAATCACCTTATTATTAGCCAACTTAAATGTACTTGAGTTTGTAACATTGAACGTTCCTGAAGAAGATGTTGTCACATTGTCATTGAAAGTGAAGGATGCACCTGTCAATGAAATTCCGGATGCAGATGAAGTTGTCACTGTACCATTGAAGGTAGCTTGCCCTGCCAAAGCACTGTAAACGATCGATGAAGCGGAAATTACCCCGGAAGCAGTAGTATTGCTAGCATTTGTAACAGTAAAAATTCCGAGTGGTGTTGTAGAACCAATATTACCTTGCAGTGAAATATCTCCCGCCCCTGCATTTAATGTGAAAGCGAAATTGCCATTTATCGTGTTGCCGATTGTAATATTGGAAGAGCCGGAATTCAATGAAGTAGCGCCGACAAGAGTAATGGGACTAGTGTAAGATATTCCTCCGGCTGCTGATATGGAACCCGCCAGTTGAACGGGTCCAGTGCCATTTTGAATTAAAGCGTTTCCTATTGTTGTAGTATTACCAACAGAGCCTGTTAAGATCCCGGAGTTTGTTAGAACGAGCGATCCACCATCCCCTATTGTAAATGTTCCATTTCTAACGATATTATTGCCGACGATGGTAATACCCCCAGCGCCTGAAGTCGTAAAATTGCCGATAAAGGAAGATGTTCCAGTTCCTGCCAACTGTGCGATCGAGCTTGCGCTGATGTTGTTGCTGGTCAAATCATGAAGACTGTGGAAAGTCACTGCTCCAAGAGCCGTTGTGCCACCTAACGGAGAGCTTAATGTGATATCTCCTAAACCAGCAGTAAAATCGAGAGGGAAGATCCCATCAATTGTTTGAGAAATAGTGATGTCACCAGCTCCTGAGCCAGTATTAAATGAGACTGGCGATGTGAGGGTAATAGGGCTGCTTAAACTTAAATTTGCATTGTGCGTAATGAAGTCGCCTGACAAATGCAGAGCTCCCGTACCTGTTTGAGTAAATGTTCCGTCTGATGTATAGGTTTTGCCTGATGAAGTTGTGAGTATTCCTGTATTATTTACCGCTATTGGTCCCCCATTGGATGTTGCCATATTTTCCAGGAAAGTGAAGACATTTCCAGTAAGCGATATTCCACCTACGTTAGATGTGATGAGATTTCTATTAAACACTGAAGTACCAGTTCCAGCAGACTGGGTAATAGAGCCTGCAGTGATTGCTTGTGTTGAAAGATTTCTCACACTTGAAACTACAAAGTTGCCTAACGGAGTTGTTGAACCGGCATTATTGTTTAAGGAAATGTCTCCTGCGCCTGAAGCTAAGGTCAAGTTACCGGGTCCATTAATTGTGCTAAAGAATGTGATTGGAGCAGAAACAGCAGCAGTAGACAGGGATGCTGATCCAACAACAGTGACAGGGCCAGCAACTTGAATGCTGTCTCCTGAAACAATTGAGCTTGAAAATTGAACACTTCCAGTTCCGGCTTGATTAAGGAGACCTGCAATCGATCCAGTTGCACCACTATTGAAAATTACGGAGCCCGTATTGTTAATGACGAGAGGTGCACTATTCGTCAAAGTAAACGGTGAGTTAAACGTAAATCCGCTGCCGAACAATGAAATTCCAGAGCTACCATTAGTATTTAAGGCAGCATTAAATGTTGTTGTGCCAGTTCCAGATTGCTGCTGAATTTGGACAGCCGTGATCCCTTGTGTAGAAACATTATTTGTTCTTTGAATAGACAGTGAGGCCAATCGAGTGGTGCTTCCAATGTCGCTGCCAAGAGTAATATTTCCTAGCCCGCTATTTAGATTTAATGTAAAAGCACCGTCAACTGTATTACTTAAAACAATATCTCCTCCATTTGAACCCGTTGAGAAAAATGTATTAGACACTAACGTGATGGGGCCAGCAAAGGAGATTAAATTATTTGAAGTATCAATTGAGCCTCCAAAGGTAACCGACCCTGATCCATTTTGAACAAAACCACCGTCTGATATAATTGTGCCTGCCGCGGAACTTGTAAAAAGTCCACTATTAGTGATAGTAATGCCCCCTCCACCTGTAGCAGATATGTTCCCCATTCGCGTTATCGCATTGGTTGCAACTGAAATTCCTGATGCACCAGTAGTAGAAAGGTTGCCATTTAGTAATGTCGTCCCAGTACCAGACAATTGATTAAAAGAATTTGCCAACAGATTTTGCAATGTCACATTGGCAGCACTATCGATCTGGAAAGCTCCAAGGGATGTGATTGAGCCTGCATTTGCAGTGAAATTGATGTTTCCTGCTCCTGCAATCAAAGTAAGATTGCTTGGTCCATCTACAGTATTAAGGAAGTTGATGTCGCTGCCTGATGTTGTGCCTCCTCCTGTTGTATCTATAATTCCATCTAACATTACCATTGATGGGCTTGCTAGCGTAACACTCCCATGATGAGTAACGAGAGCATTTCCTAAGTAATAAGGTCCAGTTCCATTTTGTAAGAAATAACCGTCAACATCTATGTTTGAAGTTCCTGCGCCGCTAAGTGTCCCGGAATTTGTAACAATTAAAGGACCATCATTAGTGGTCGTAATGTTTCCAGTAGCAAAACCATTATTTAAAACAACATTAATACCATCTGGGCCATTGGTGTCTACATCTCCGTTGAATGTAAGTGTTCCACTGCTACTAAGAACCGCTAAAGAATCTGCATATATCGAATGGAATGTTGTATTGAATGCGCTGTTAATTCGTAATTTACCTATTCTACTTATTGCACCGATACTATTTGATACCGTGATGTTGCTGCTTCCTGCAGCTAAGGTCAGATCAAAGCCTCCATCGACCGTACTCAAAAAGTTAATTGGATTTGAGTTAGTACTTGTATCGATCGATGTAGCGCCGGTCAAAGTTGTAGGTCCTGTGACATTGAAGCTGTCCCCTAAAGTCCATGCATTTGCAAGCTGTATGGGAGCGTTTGTTGTTTGATCAAACCGTCCGCTGATATTTGCAGTCGCTGTTGGTGCGAATGATGCGGTACCACTGTTTGTAATTCGTAGGAATCCGCTATTTTCAGTTGTAATCGTGTCATTGAAAGCAAAATTATTTCCGATCAGATTGACACCCACTATACTTGAAGCTGAAAAGGGTCCGTTAAATGTGGTTGTTCCTGTTCCAGCTGCTTGCGCCATAGAACTAACCGAAACGGCATTGGCGGTCACATTATTAGCAGAAATAAAATTCAAAGCATTTAATGGTTGGATCCCGCCGACCTCTCCAGTAAAGGTGATATTGCCTCCAGCAGCAGCAATAACAACACTTCTAGGATTGACTCCATCGCCGTCCAGACTGCTTTGGAAAGTCACATTTGCTCCAGTAGCACCTGTTGCAAGAGTAGAAGACAGACTGGTATCACGAACCACAGGAACAGAAAATGTCAGAGGTGTGTTAGCTGTTGTTATATCGCCGCCCAAATAAATTGTGTGGCCAGCAGTCGTGTTCATTGTGAGAGTGCCAGTGGCGATATTTCCGCCTAAATGGAGATCTCCCCCTGTCAAAACGGTTGAAGCAAACTCTCCATTTCCTGGGGAACCAATATCTGAAATAAAAATATTTCCAGTGCCCGCATTTAAAGTGACTGTTCTAAGATTGCTTGCGATGGCATGAAGAGGTGAAAGGGTAATAGCACCGCCTGAAGAATTGATCGTCAGGTTTGTTCCGGTGCTTAATTGAATATTAAATGCATCGAAGGAAATAGGATCACCACCTGTAGAAAATGTGGTGAGAGCTCCAGCATTCATGTTAATTGTGTTTGCAGTGAATGCCTGTTCATTCACATTGTAAGTTGAACCGCTGAAATTTAAGCTGGAGATAGCATTTAAATTTGTAGCTCCACTGATTCCTGGGGAAACACTGCCTAAATTACCAAGTGTGATATTCTGTCCCGATGCAGCCAATGAAGCAAGAGGTGTAATACCTCCGACAGTAGCATTAAAGCTCACATTTCCACTACCGGCCGAAACTACTAAGTTCCTCGCACCATTGACTGTTCCACCGAAAGAAATATTTCCGATCCCTGTTCCTGAGCTTAATGTCGCATCTTGAGTCAATGAAACAGGCCCAGCGAATGAGATTGTATTCCCAGCAGTAGTAATGTCTGTACCTAAAGCGACAGTTCCTGTTCCGGTTTGGGTAAAGGCTCCTGTTAAAATGAACGGCGCAGATAGGGTAGCTGTTCCTGTATTTGTAATAGAGAAAGGACCATTGTTGGATGTCGTCACAGGACTCAAAAACTGGAAGGCGGCACCAGTAAGAGATATTCCAGCTGCTCCAGAGGTTGTAAGAGCCCCATTGAAAGTTGTAGTTCCAGTTCCGGCTGATTGTAAAATTGATCCAGTTATGATCGCTTGGGTACTAATATTAGCGCCGTTACTGAATGTAATAGCATTTAAAGGCGTTGTATTACCGACAGCACTGTTTAGAGTAATATTTCCTGTACCACCGACCAAAGTTAGTGCTTGGGCTCCATCGACAGTTCCTGACAAGGTAATGGTTCCACCACCCGTCCCTTTTGTTAATGTTGCATCCCCTACTAATGTAATTGGGCTAGCAAAGGAGAGGTTGGTATTAGTCGTTTGAATTTTTCCAGATAAACTTACAGGTCCAGAACCCGTTTGATTGAATATTCCCGCGATCGATGTCGTAGCTCCCGATGTACTTGTGAAGGTTCCACTATTGTTGATAATGACGGGACCTGCAGAAGTGGTAATTATCGATCCGCCAACGGTGATATTGTTGCCCGTTAAGGATATGCCTCCTGAAGTATTTGTATTAAGGTTCCCATTAATTAATGTTGTGCCTGTTCCGGAAGTCTGTGTGATTGTTGAGGCGGTAATATTCAAGAAGGAAGCATCATTAGCGCTAGAAATTGTAAGAGCTCCAAGCCGAGTTGTGCCGCCCATATTCCCTAAGACGCTGATATTACCTCCGCCTGCGGCAAGGGTCAACGCACCAGAACCTTCTAAAGTACTTCCTAAAGTAATATTTTGATTAACAGAAGAGGTATTAAATTGTGGCAGTGAACCTACTAGGGTGATCGGAGTTGAGAAAGATATAGGTCCCCCGGCAGTAATTGTAGAAGCAATTGAATTAGAACCTGTACCCGATTGAGTAAATGAATCCTCAATATTAAATATAGCTGCCGCAGCCTGGGTAAAGAGTCCAGAATTTGCTATGGCAAATGGTCCAGCAGCTGTTGTTGTGACAGTATTGTTGAATGTAAATGCACTGCCAGTTAGGTTGATCCCGGCCAATGTATTTGTGTTGATTGGGCCATTGAAAGTTGTTGTTCCTGTAGCTCCTTGCTGAGTCAAAGATCCTAGAGTCAAAGCTTGAGCTGATACTGTTGCACCACTGACAATGGTCAGAGAATTCAGCCTTGTAGTTCCCCCGATGGCACCGCTTAATGTGACGTTTCCTGTTCCTCCTGTCAACGTTAGATCTTGAGCACCATTTACAGTGTTTGAAAGTGTGATAGCCCCTGCACCGCTTCCTGTATTAATACTTGTGGGACCAGTCAATGTGATAGGTTTTGAAAATGAAGCGTTGGCGTTATTAGTCAATAATGTTCCGGTAAGATTTACATTGCCAGCGCCGTTTTGAGTAAATGTTGAAGCTATCGAAGTGGAAGGCCCGACATTTAGTGTAAGCAATCCTGAATTCGTTAGCGTGACAACACCTGAAGCGGTAGTGATCAATGATCCATCTACATTGAGGATATTTCCTGCGATAACAATACCTGCAGAGGCATTTGTATTTAAATCTCCCGTATAGCTAGAAGTGCCGCTTGCAGCAACCTGATTGATAGAAGAAGCTGTGATAGCATTTGTTGTGACATTGTTGGCACTATTAATCTTAAATGTGCCTAAGCGTGTCGTACTTCCGACTGTTGATCCCATCACAATATTGCCGGTACCTGCAGTCATTGTTAAGGCACCTGGACCATCCACAGTGCTCAAAAAATTGATATTTCCAGATCCACCCGTATTTAGAGTTGTTGTGCCAGAAAGTACTGCTGCACCATTGAAGGTAATATCATCATTTGCTGTAGTAATAGATCCAGCAAGTTGGGAGCTTCCCGTGCCGCTTTGTGTATAAGCTCCATTGATTGTCAAAACAGCAGCAGACGAATGAATCAAGTTACCGCTAACTTGAAAGTTAACGGGCCCTCCATTGCTTGTAGTTAAGGTATTACTAAGGGAAATATTTTTTGTTTTTAAAGAAATCCCTGCAGCTCCATTAAGATTGACCGCGCCATTTAATGCCGTGGTTCCTGTCCCAGCTAGCTGATTAACTGCTGTAGCTGTCACTGCGGCGGCTGTGACGTTATTGGCATTGTTAATCGTAATCGTGCCAAGACGAGTGGTACCGCCGACAGCGCCGGTAAAAGTGACATTTCCGCCACCTGTTGTTAGGTTTAGGTCTTGTGCACCGTTTACAGTGCTTGAAAAAAGGATATTCCCAACCGCGGAACCTACATTTAATGTCATTGTTCCTACGAGTGCCAAAGGATTTGAAAAAGTAATATTTCCATTTGTCGAGAGGTTAAATGCACCGCCATACACTGTAGTGCCGCCAGTTCCTGAATCGGAATAAGCTCCCCCAACATTCAAGAAAATTCCATTTGGATATGTTAAAACCCCCGTGTGGCTTATGGTTAACGGTCCGCTCGTTGTCGTTACGTCATCGTTAAAGGTAAAGTGTTTACCTGTGAGAACAATACCCGTTGCTCCAGAAGCATTTAGAGGACCATTAAATGTAGTTGTTCCTGTTCCTGCACTTTGAGTGATCGAAGTGGATGTAATGGCATTTGTATTTACATTTAAAGCATTGGAAATAGTAATAGCACCAAGGGGTGTAGTTGAACCAATAGCATCGTTAAAATTGATACTGTTTGTGCCAGCGAGCAATGTGAGGTTTTGAGTCCCATCGACAGTGCTGGTAAGTAATATATTGGCTCCTGCAGCAGTTCCTCCGGAGTTTGTAGCATCTAAAGTCGTAGCTCCGGTCAAATTGACCGGACCCGCCATAGTGATTAGACCCCCTGCGGTTCTTGTTGCTCCACTTAAATTAATGGCATCGGCAGTATAGCTGATCGCTCCTGTTGCTCTTGCTGATGTTGCCTGTGATACAGTGACACCCGTTGCAGTGATAGATGTCAGAGCAGTTGTTGCACCCGTAGCGCCGAATGAAACAATGCCTGCACTGCCTCCAGTCAATGTTAGTACCCTTGCACCGTTGATTGATGTGGGAATGGAGATATTTGCTCCAGTCGGTATTCCACCAGCATTTGTTGTATCAATTGTAGTGTTGGCAGTTAATGTTGTAGCACCTGTAATACTGACAGCACCTCCGGTTGTTGTGATATTTCCTCCCAAATTAACCACTGTGCTTCCAGTATATGTTAAAGGGCCTGCAACAATGGCTGAAGAGGTTTGAGTAATTGTAGCGCCAGTAGCTGTCAAAGAAGTAAGCGGATTGGTTGCGCCAATAGAACCTAAGGAAAATGTGCTGCTTGTACCTCCGGTCAAGGTCAAATCTTTAGCGCCATTGATTGTACTATTAGCTGTTATATTTGCGCCTGCAACGGTGCCTCCAGCATTGGTTGTATCCAAAATCGTGTCGACTAGGAGGTTAACGGGTCCTGCGAGAGTAATTGCACCGCCTCTAGAAGTGATGTTACCTCCAATATTAATCGCTGTAGGGGCAGTGTAACTAACTACACCCGTTGTCTTGGCTGATGAATTTTGATTGATCGTAGACCCGGTGACTGTGAGAGAAGTCAAAGGAGTTGTGGCACCTGCTGCTCCTAAGGAAACTGTGCCTGAAGTGCCACCGCGCAGGACAATTGCTCTTGCACCATCCATTGTTCCCAAAGTAACGTTAGCACCTGCTGCTGTTCCACCGTTGCTTGTAGAGTCGATTGTAGAGTTTGCCGCGAAACTAATAGGGCCAGTAATGGAGATCTCCCCACCTGAGGTAGTGACATTACCTCCCAAGCTTATCCCTGAAGCACCAATATAGCTAATCGCACCTGTTGCTTTCGCTGTTGAAGTTTGCGTGACTGTTGATCCAGTCACTGTCAATGAAGTAGGCGCAGTGGTCGCACCGACTGCACCGGTCATTGTAACAGCACCGGAGGTTCCAGCATTCAAAGTTAAGTTTTTAGCACCATTAACGGTTCGTGAGAAAGAGATGTCATCTCCTGCAGGGGATTCTCCAGCATTTGTCGTATCTAATGTGATATCAGCGCCTAAACTGACAGCACCGACTAAATTTATTGCTCCTCCTCTTGTCGTGATAGGGCTGTTCAAAGTAATTGTTCCCGTGTTAGTCGAACCTGCAGTCAACGAAATGCCGACTCCAGGATTTGTCATCGCAATGGGAGAACTGACAGTAATAGAGCTGCTAGTCGCCCTTTGAGAGCAAATTGCGACATTGGTTGCAGAACTTGTAAATGCGGAAGGATTGATGGAAACAGTTGTATTTGTTGCACAGTTGGGAGAAGTCACAGAAGCTAGTGTACCAGATCCTGATGTTGTTATCGTAACCGAAGATGGGTCTAGAAGCCATTGTCCATACTTTCCTTGTTGTGCAGAGGTATCGACAAATCCCTCTTGTACGCCTAAGTTGATCGCTCCAGAAGTTTCTACGAATCCACCATCACCACCTTCAGCACCTCCTCGCGCATAGATATCTCCGTCAAAAAATGTTGTGTCATCTGCCCAAAGAATGGCTTTACCACCATCTCCTAAATAACTTGCATCGACAAATATTTCTGAAGTGTTATCCATGACAACAGATGTTGCGGTAGGAGTATCCCCTAAACCTTGATAATCACCCCCGATTAAAACTGCACCACCCCCAGAATGACCTGAGGCATCAATGTATGCATCAGATACATGGATGTGATCTCCGAGAATATGGACCGATCCGCCTCCTTGACCCGCATTAAAATTGGAGGCATCAAGATCACCTGAAACTTCAACTTTTGTGTTCTTCGATCCTTGCACATGAATTTTTGGAGCACTGATACGGCTATTTCCAACAAGCCTTATGGTTCCATCAGCGGATTCTTCGATGCTTGTCGCTGGATTCAGTCCATCCGTATTTACAACAGTTTTAATGGCACTGCGAGCGGTGCGCATGGAAATTTCTACACTTCCATTCGCAGCTTCGATTTGACCGTAATTTTCAATCAGAGCTTTTTCTAGGTCCCCATCAACGGCGAATTTGATTAAACCGTCTCCTGTGAAATCAAGTGTAACCTTTTCTGCAGAAGCTAGAACAACTTTTCCTGCACTTGCTGAGATAGATCCACGGTTTTCAATGATAGGGGCGAAGAATGCTATAAAACCTTCAGGACTGGCTGCAATGGAACCTTCGTTAACAATTTTTGCATTCTCCGAACCTTCCTCAACAAAAAAAACATAAGTTTCGTTCAGAAAATCTTCGTCACGAATGTTCATTGTTGTTGTTAGGAATGCAGAGGTATTAACAACTGCATTAGGGCCAAAATAGACCCCATTCGGGTTGACAAGGAAGACTCGGCCATTAGCACTTAAACGTCCTAGAATTTCGCTGGGGTCTCGTCCTTTAACACGGTTTAAAACAACAGAGGAGGAAGAGGGTTGGATGAATTGGACATGCTCCCCTTTTCCAATATTGAACTTGGGATAGTTGATGATCGTTTTGTCTTTTGCAGTTATCGTCAATGTGTGGGAATCGGTTAGTTTAAAATCAGCTTTCCCAGCGACCACCTCCCCATTTTGAGGCAAAGCTGAAAGCGCAGTAGAATAAAATAGACAGGGAATAATTCCCGAGGCTACTTTAGTCAAAGGATGATTAAAAGCTGGGATGGGAATGATTTGCTCCTTTACTAAAACGGTTGTGCTGTTAACTTCATATACATAATGGCATTACCAACATGCTTTTTTTCAGTTAAAGGAAATCCAACATCTATACTTAATGTAAGGGTGTAGGGGCCATAGATTCTAACCCCTAAACCGGTACCACATAGAAATTTTGCATTATCCGATTTATGAGCTGCGGCACCCGTGTCGAGAAATATGTCAAATTGAATGATGTCTTTCCATGTTTTATCTAGCATAAAGAAATTTTTATTGCCAAAGAACGGAGGAGGAAAGCGCAATTCGCAGTTTGTATAGTAGCCACTGTCTCCTAGCAAATAAGCTAATGGATAACCACGTACAGTCTCATCGCCACCAAGATAAATCTGTTCTGGTAAAGTTAACCGATAGGGACTCCATTGACCTGAGGCATGAAAGTAGAAATACCAATCGGCTGGAAGTATTTGCAAACGGTCATAGTCGATATTAAACACAGTGAATCGACCGCCGGCGTTATGTCGAGAGCATTCCTTATCAACCGCCTTTGAACCGCCTAGGAAGCTAGGCAAGCCCACTCCCAAGCGAATATTGAGATACTCACGGCTACAACAGGGAATATACCGATCGAATTGGAAACCGAGTGTCAAAACCCTTAACTTATCTGCAGAAGTTTGATGGTTGAAGATATAGTTTTTAATTTGCTTATAATCAAAAGTTCCAAAAACATCAGCACTCCAGCAGCGTGTGCGGTAAACAGCATGTTCAAGTCCAACTGTAGCGATGTCAGAGCGTCCGCTTAAGTGCAACTGTTTATGACGATCGATGTCAAATCGGGATGTTAGATATTCTAATTGTAGGAATGTCCCTTGTCGATTGAGTGGAACTGTGTATTCTATATCTGTAAAATAGAGATCATCAATTGGCAGTCCAACAACCTGAGCAAAAGACAGCATATCGCCTTGAAAGAGAAAATTACCCCAATCAAGCCTGCCGCCGATTCTAGTGTTTGTTGTTAAATCTTTGCCGTAGTTGTTGCCATTAAGGTAAAGATGCACTGGACGGCAATCCTCTATATTCAAAATCACATCTGCTGAGCCAAACTCTTCCCCTTTTTTAAAGATAGCGCTTGCAAGAAGATCTTGGTTTTCATTCAAAAGCAATAAAGCGCGTAAAAATTCGCCATAATGGAGAGGGCATCCAATGAGGTGATCAAAATAACTACTAATAAAACATGAATCGTAAAAGCAGTTTCCCATGACTTCTACTTTGCCCAATTTCCCTTCAATGACTTCGATTACGAGATGGTTATCTTTGATATCCTGAGGTGGAGGATAAGCGCGAGCGAGGAAAAACCCTTGTTGGGCGTAGCATTGGTCAATGCAAATGCAAAGCGCATAAATATCTTTGATAGACATCTCTTGATTGAGATGTTCTGTGATCCAATCGTTGAGGAAGTCGCATGAAAGGCAATCATTTCCTTTAAATTCAACGGTACTGATTAAAACCTTTTTTCCTTCAGGAAAATTGAGCACATCTTCAGGGATATCGATCTGTATAGCAGGAACATTTCCTTGAATATCAAAGCGTTGTCTATCATACTCCGCTTGAAGCTCCCGTTCAACAACCCCAGCTCCCGCAATTGGAAACTCATGAGCAGAAGCTAGGCAGCTGAGTGACAGTAAAAGGGATAAAAATCTATTTAGCTTCTTGCAGGTCATTGTCTTAAATCACTACACTGTAAAATTTTTGCTAACAAGACAAGTATAGTTTCAATCCCTTGATTGTAAAGCAAAATTTTTAATAATTTTCCGTTTAGGAATTGTCTCTATACTCATAGATTACGCAATCTCGACTTTACCATTTTTGCTACAAAATATTGAATTTTGAATACTTAGGATTAGGAATTCAGAAGTCAGAATCCAGAATTCAGAAGAATATTTGAAGTTTTTTCCTGCATGAGCGCTGTAATGCTAATGTCAGGGCATGCAATATCCTGACTTCCGAATTCTGACTTCTGACTTCTGACTTCCCCAAAAAATGCTAAAGTCGAGGCAATGTTGTTGTAACATATTGAATTTTGAATACTTAGGAATTCAGAAGTCAGAATCCAGAATTCAGAGGAATATTTGAAGTTTTTTCCTGCATGAGCGCTGTAATGCTAATGTCAGGGCATGCAATATCCTGACTTCCGAATTCTGACTTCTGACTTCCCCAAAAAATGCTAAAGTCGAGGCAATGTTGTTGTAACATATTGTACTAGGAAATTACTTAGGGATCGTGTAAAAGTTGAGGCAAAAAATGAGGTTGAGCATGAAGAAGTTATTTATTATTGGGGCTGTTTTTATCGCGAATTTGGCGCATGGGGCAATATTAAACACTGTTAAATCGGATATTAGAACTTTTGTTGCGGGTTTTGACAATCCAAGTCTCACAAAAGTTGACCATGCTATGGTCAACCTGACATTCAATCAAGATATGGGGACTGTGACAGGCAGCATCGATTTCGGAACACAAGGGCGTATCAACATTGAGTCCGCTCCCCTTCCAAAAGGTGGCGACACAGAAGATCCTTTCACCATTGATGCTTATTACCAAGAACTCGGTGGTGGACCCGCTGGAGTCCAAATGCAACCTAACGCAAAAGTTGTTTTGCTTTTTGTCGATCCAAAAACAGTGATTGGATCATTCACTGCGGGCAAAAAACAAGATTTCACTGGCAGCTTCGTTTTAAAACTGAACTAATCTAGAGGTCCAATGTCCAAGCGTTTCTTAAAATTTCTATTCTTATTTGCATTTTTAACTTCCCCATTTTCAGGATTTGCCTACGAAAGACCAGACTATATCGATGAAACAATCTGGAACCATGTGTTGCCCTATTTAATGCCTGAGGATCATCCTTTAAAACCGAAGTTGGACAAAATTTTCACTGAAAGTCGTGTCAGTTCAACGAAAAAAACTCTGAAAAAAGCTGGGTTTGATGTTAGACAAGGTCGCAAATGGGACAATGTTTTCGTTGTGCGTCACAAAAAATTAAAAGGATATGTTCTTAAGCTCTATACAGACGATCAGATGGGAGTCAATGAGTGGAATGCGCTAACCAGAAGGGTTGCAGGAGCAAGAGCTATAAAGGAGTCGATTGACAACAATGAATTAGGGCATTTGTTGGCAGTGCCTGAGAAATGGATTTATTTGTTGCCTGAGTTTCCTGAGGCCAATCCAAGTTTTCAAAGGAAGAACTACATTTTAGTTGCAGATGATATGCATGTATTAAAAGGTTCGGCAAATGAAGAGCGATGGTTCGGTCCAGCCATGGATGATGAGTTGTTACAAGCTGTTTTTAAGGTGATTACAGAGGTGGGATTGGCTGATACGGTATTTCCAGACAATATGCCTTTCTGTGCAGATGGAAGAATAGCATTTGTGGATACAGAGCATTATCACACATGGCCAATACCTTACCATAGGCTAATGCGTTTTCTCGCATTTGACATGCAAAACTATTGGCTAGCCCTCATCGCTGACAACAGCAAATAAATTTCCGTGTTTGCACGTAGCTCCTAAATAAATTTTCGCCTTGCGCGTAGCGCCCTGGCCCTATGGCACAGCTCTTCACAATCCATGAAGCTATTAGAGCCCAAGTTTATTGCTTGGGCTCTAGTAGTTGTATTTTTAAGAGATTATCATATAGAGTCGGATTAAAATTTCAAGGTTAAATTTATGAGCTCTAGTATTTTAAAGATTGTTTTAATTTTGGGGAGTTTATTAATGAGCTTCGTATTAAGCGGTGATGAGAATGTATTAATTTTAAATGCTGAGAATGACCTTAATATGCCTGCTCGAAATTTTCGATGGGCCTCGAAAGATTATGGAAGCTGGGTGAACCATCCTCCTTCAAGAAAAGGTATGAATGAACTTCGGATATCCGGCAGTGGTCAATTTGCTGAAGATGCCATCGAAATTATGCATAAAAAAGTAGGCTCACCTCCCAAATTTTATGTTGTCGATTTACGGGAAGAATGCCACGGCTTTGTGAATGGGAATGCTGTCAGTTGGTATGCTCCCAAAAATTGGGGCAACATCGGAAAAACAACAAGCGAAATAGAAAAATTAGAATTATCTCTTTTGAATAAGCTCAAACGTCAATCAGAAGTGACAGCATTCATCATTACAAAAGACGATGAAGGGGGCATTGAAAGCAAAAAACCTTTTCCTATGGTTCCAAAATTAGTTCAAAATGAAGCAACACTGATCCAATCTAAAGGTTGGAATTATGCCCGCATACCTGTTACAGACCATGTAAAGCCAACTCCACAAGCGATTAAAACCTTTCTCGAATTCTATAAATCTTTGCCATCGGATGGATGGGTCCATTTTCACTGCGCTGCTGGTGACGGAAGAACTACAACTTTTATGGCCCTTTTTGATATGTTAAAAAATTCAAATGAAGTTTCATTTGATGAAATTATTGAGCGTCAATATGCATTAGGTGGGATAAACCTCTTTCATATCTCACACCACAAACATTGGAAAAAGAGGCTAACAGAGGATCGAATTGAATTTTTAAAAGACTTTTACAAATTTGCTAAACGATATTCTACCGCAAATGAATAGGAAACACTATGCAAGTCAATCAAGATTACGATTTGGACGCCTTAGCAAAAACTGCAATGCAAAAAAATGGATTCGATCCCGATTTTCCTGACTCTGTTTTGGAAGAGTTAAACCATATTGATCAACCTGTCCGATATGATCCTGCATTCCCTGCAAAAGATATGCGCAATGCATTGTGGTGCTCTATCGACAATGTGGACTCATTAGACTTGGACCAACTAACATTTGCTGAAAAGCTCAGCAATGGCAACTGGAAGATTTACGTTTCTGTGGCGGATGTTGACTCGCTTGTGAGACAAAATTCAGCTATCGATCGGCATGCTGCGGTGAATACAACATCTGTGTATACGCCCACAAAAATTTTCCCAATGCTTCCAGAAAAGCTTTCGACCAATATGACCTCATTGAATCCTCAGACTGAGCGTTTGGCCATGATCATTGAAACAGAGGTCACACAAGATGGGAATTTGGGAACGTACAATGTATATCCGGCATGGGTTAAAAATTTTGCCAAATTAAACTATCCGTCTATTTCTGGGATGCTTGAGGGCTCAAAAGAGGTCCCGGAAGCTGTGAAGCAAGTGTATCAGTTGGAACAGCAGCTTCGTTTGCAAGATGAGATTGCACAAACTTTGAAAAAAATGCGGGAACAACTAGGGGCCTTAAGTTTTGGAACGATTGAGACGAAAGCTGAGATCCTAAATAATAAGATTGTCGATATCAAACAGGCTATCCGTGGTAGAGCGGATGAGTTGATCGAAAACTTTATGATTGCTGCGAATACAACGACTTCAAAATTTTTGAAAGATCACCAATTTCCTATTTTTCGAAGAATTGTGAGGACTCCACTGAGATGGGAACGAATTGTTTCTGTGGCTGCAGAACTTGGGGAAAAGCTTCCCTGGCATCCAGATAGCAAAGCTTTGGAGGAAATGTTATTGCGCCAGCAAGCAAAAAATCCCGAAGGTTTTCCTGATCTGTCCTTAACAATTATTAAATTGTTGGGCCGCGGCGAGTACTATGCTGATTTTTATGGAGACCGTCCCATAGGCCATTTTGGATTGGCTTTAAGGGAATATACCCATTCCACAGCACCTAACAGAAGATATCCCGATCTAATTACGCAGAGACTTCTTAAAGCAGCAATCAATAAGAAAAGGATTCCCTATAGCAAGGAGGCTTTAATTACATTGGCTGCACATTGCACTGACAAGGAAGATGATGCAGATAAAATTGAGCGCAAGATGAGAAAATCTGCTGCGGCCCTGATGCTACGCCATAGGATCGGAGAAGTTTATGATGGCCTCATTACGGGCGCTAGTGAAAAGGGAGTCTGGGTTCGGATAAAGAATCCATGTGTTGAGGGAAAAGTGATGAAAGGTTATGAGGGGGTAGATGTGGGAGACCATGTAAAGGTTAAACTTTATTATGTAGATGTTCCCAATGGATTTATTGACTTCGAACGAATAAATTAATTATTAATTCCAAAATGATCTAATGTTGGATTTTAATAATTATATTAAGGTTGATTATGAATCCAATACACAATACTTTAGATAATTTATATACTGCGCTTAATGATCCCGCAACAATTTACGCAGAGGGCGGGCAGTGGCAGCAGGAATCTGTATTTCGTAAAGTATTGCGTTGGATTTTTCGGTTGGACGATTCTCGAGCTCATAGCCTCATCGATTCATTCAATACAGCACTTGGACACCTTGAAAAAGCTCAGAATCAACAAGAAATGTCTCATGATTTATACTTTAAATACCGTCAAAATGCGAAAAAGTTAAAAGCTCTTTATAGGACTAATGAATCCGCAAAAATTAAAGAAAGTTTGCAGACTTTAAAAAGGTTAAAAAATGCTTTAAAGGACAGACTCAATATTCCTTGTGCCAATGAAGTAACTGAGGTTCAGAAAGAGGAATTATTGAATAAAGCTAAGGAGTGGAAGAGAAAAAAAGTCTTTAAGGATGGGGTTAAAGAATTCCTTGAGCTTGATAAGATAAAGATTGCGACAGCTTTTAAGTATCCAAGATTGATTCGAATGCTTGAAAGAAGTGAAACTTTGCAAGATCAATTTTTTACATGGACCATTCGCAACTATTGTGATGCAGATGTATTTGCCGTCCTTCCCCGCTTGCAAGAACAATTGAAAACATCCCTTTTAGCTCCAAGAATATCGAGAGACAACGGGGATACTCTAATTTTCGAGAAGAAAAATGACGTTTATGACGCTCAGCTTCCATTCGAAGGGAAATATATCAGCGTATTGGACGAGGACAGTGCGATTACATGCCTTCGGGGTATTCCCTCTATTAGGTTGAAAGAGCTCTATAAAATTTTCAAAAATAAAAATTATGATGTCGGGAATGTTGAGTACTTCTCTATTCTTAAACATGCGGGTGATAACGAAGAGTACAATCGATTTGGTATTTGCGGATCTCACATTCATAAGTGGGGAGAAGCTGTTAGAAATGAAGAAGAATATTGGAAGCACCTTAGACCGACGGAAAGGCATACACCCGAAGAACTGCTCAAGGCCTATCCAAGGCTTAATGCAGCACTTGAAAAAGAAAATAAGGGCATTAGTGACAAACCCTGGTTTAAGATTTTAATGGCTTCTCGCACAAAGGAAGATTTAACTTCTGCGGGAACGCATGGCTGGTTGAAAATTGCTATTCCCGATGGTGATTTTTACAACGTTTATGATTTTGGAAAATTGGCAGCAAAATTCCCCTACTGGTGGTGGGAATTTATTCCTGTTTCTTTCCACATGGTCAATGCTGCTTATGAATATCCTGAACAAAATATTCAATATTCCCATAGAGAGTTTACCAATCTCCCACGTGCTGTGGATGAGGTAGAAGGCCGCCATACCATGGCAGACATTTTTGAGGACTGGAGATTGGCCCAAGAAGGGCGTTCGAAATTTAATTTATTAATGCTAAGCTGTGCATTTTGGGCCACGTTGCGCTGGAATCCACCAAAAAGCGGCAACTTTAGCCATGTGAATGTTCCCCATCCAAATCCTATGGAGATTCATTATTTGGATCCTATCAGTCCATTATCAGATAATTTAAGGAATGCACATCCATATGTTGCTAGAGGAATTCTAGGATTTTTTGGATTTCTGATGGGTAACTTTATTGGAGGATTCCATACAGAAGATGGCAGGACAAGGTTTGTTTGCCAAATGGTGGATTATCCCTACAATAGGTCGTTATTGCCTGCTCAGCTTTTCAACTTTAATGCCTCTGCGTCACAATAAGCTTGTTGTCCTCACCCTGAAATTAACCACGGAGTTCACGGAGTGCACAGAGAGGAAAATTAGGGTGAAGTTAAAAAGCTATTGATTTACCCGCTATTTTCTTGTTCTTCTCCATGCACTCCGTGAACTCCGTGGTTAATTTCAGAGTGAGGCCTCGAAAATTTTGAATAAAAAGGCGGCTTGAGATATGAGAATGGCTTTACCTAGGAGAAAACAATGGAAAAAAGCCGTTTATTCACGATTTTGGCTCTTGTTCTACTGAGTGCATTGGTGTGGGGATTAGTAAAGTATAATCAAATCGCTGAAACTGAGAAAATTGCTTTAAATACCGCAGGTCAACCCACAATAGGAAATGCCAACGCTAAAGTTAAAGTTGTTGTTTTCGAAGAACCGAAATGTCCTGGCTGTCGTCGATTCAATAATGCTGCTTTTCCTGTTATACATAAAGACTTTATTGAGACAAATAAGATCCAATACACAGTAATCCCTATCTCATTTTTACCAGATTCCATGAATGCCGCAGTAGCTTTATACTGTGTTTACAACCAAGACCCCAAACAGCCTAACGCCGATCTATACATGGCCTTTTTTAACTACATTTACCAACATCAGCCACCTGAAATTTTGAACTGGGCAACAGTTGACAATTTAATGGACATGGCCAAAAAGGCAAGTCCAGCCATTGATATCGACAAACTCAAAAGTTGTATTAATAACGAAAAATACCGTGTTCAAGTTGTAGAAAACACTCAATACGCCACTAAATTAAGCGATGGCCACTTGGCAGCACCCGCAGTTTTTGTTAATGGCAAGAAATGGAATGGCGTGGGGATTGAGGATTTGAAAGGAGTTATTAATGCAAAGTTGAAGGATGAAGGATGAAGGATGAAGGATGAAGGATGAAGGATGAAGGATGAAGGATGAAGGATGAAGGATGAAGGA